>JAWXVF010000243.1:0-2469 GCA_044425555.1 Eubacteriales bacterium | reverse complement strand
GAAATAATGCCGAAATATTCTGTGCTATAGGATCCCTTACTGCGGTTACAATTTTAACTACATTAGGAAGTATTCGTATGAATTCTCTATCAAATATTCTAGGACAATGTGCCGTCTGATAATATGGTATTTGATTTTTTGTAAATGTATGATTCAAAGTATAATCTCCCGTTTTGGGTGGCAAACAAAACAGCACTAACCCCCTGCCTAGACAATCAAATAAAGCCTGCTTCATTTCAAATTGCTTGTTTAAAATAATTCCACTATGATTTACAGAAATATCTAAATCCACAAGTCTCCTTTTATCCTGAGCCGCCAACTTTTCAATAGCTCTAAATTTCAAAATCATAACTGCCTCATTTGCAAATATAAAATTAGTGATAGACATTTGTTGAAACTTACATTTAAGCGCTACAATATCCCCCAAACGATCTGTTGATTGGACAAGAATATTAGCGTCATTTGCCATTGATTTTTTCAATTCATCTGGTGATATAATAGGAATTTCTAAAAAGCTACTCCCCCACTTTTCTTTTCGTTCATCACAAAAAGCTGTAATAGCTATATTATGAAATTGTAATAATGTCACCATCGTCACAGCATACTCCGAACTATCCCATAACACTATTTTCTTATCTCGATAAACACTCAGTTCACTATCAATTTGAGAAATTCTAATCATATTCCATCCTCTATTCTACATATTCCAACTTAGTCCCCAACATTCTAGTACTGCTTCTAGATTCCTTTCATGTATCTCTACATTTCATAAACGGATACATCATCCTTTTATCTAGTTTTTATTATGTACCTAAAAGCGGATAGCACACTAGTTTACTTTCATTTTGATTACATCATTATAAGTTTATTGCAACCTATCCATATTTTATAAATTAGCCTTGTTAAAAACACTTTTGCCTAACTTAAATATTGTATAATCAACTAGAGCATGATAAATTCCTGCTGTTTGAATCAAAAATAATTTTCTGTTAATTATTTTATTTTTAGTTTTTTTATATAACTTAGCCATTTTAGAATTATTCATTGTAAACATATACTGATAGCACATTGGTAATACGGTAAGACCATGGTCATCACTATCAATGGCAAAAGAATATACAGCCTCTACACCCTCTACTAACTCAGCTTGTTCCATATCATTTTTAGAATACGCCGGATAAAAATAAAACACATCAACCGACTTCTCAATCAACAACGGTACTAAATTATAATAATGCATATTTGACTTTCGCTCTTTATTTAAATAATATTGTGAATCAACTATATCATTCAAATTATACTGTCCACTAAAATTAAATACTCGCTTTACATCTAATTTCAGACCGATCAAGGTTGCTATGTATCCACCTGCTGAGTTTCCAACAGTTGTCACTTCAAATCCTATTGTCTGTTCACGTAAATATTCAATTAATTTATCTATAGAATTAATTTCTTTACTAACACCCTTAACATACCACTGCTTGTAGATATCTCGCACGTAAATAATTTTACCATACTTCTTAATTCGGCTAGACTTTCTAGTAACATTGCTCCACTCGTAACGATTTTCTAGTTGAATACGATTGAGAAATGTCTCTGTGTCATTTGGAAAATATATACCATTACTTGAAAAAAAAATAATACATTGGTTTGAATGATTATTGTTGTCAACAATTTTAATATTTTCTCGTGCATAATATTCTATTAATAATTCATTCTTTTCATCAAATAACTCAAATGTCACCAGTTCTTCTCCTATCAATTTATCTATTCTCTTATCCCTATCCAAGATCTATCTATTACTTCATCTAAGAATGGATAGCACACAACCTTGTTCGCATTCTTATTTAATAACGCCCCCCATGTACTAAATGTTGAGTTCGTAATAATGTTATGTTTGCACATGCTCATTAGTTGCATATCGCAATAGCTATTTTCTACTCTATTGTTAGTAACAATCACTTGATTATCAAGCCACTTGAAATTGTCAGTTACATAATCAATATCATCTGAAAATATATAGTATTTTGGATCATCAATTATATTTTGAATATGTTCTACCGCTTTTTTATAATACTCAATTGTTACTCTATCAAAATTCGTTCCAACGTAATCACCTCTTCTGATATGAATACTCACCGAATTCTGACACTTCATTTCATTCGCTAGTACTATATTCCTTTGATCTGTGAATTCAACAAACTGTATATCCTTGATAAGCGATTCTAATCCCGTAAAAAATTGTAATGGAGGAAAAAATTTATCTATATATGTATATTGTGATGAATCTTGTAAACGTTCCTGCATTTTAGCACTGTAAGCTTCTTCGATAAATACTTTTCCAAATACTACATTTCCATTCCACTTCCGAAAATATTTACGGTTCATTCGCTTTCTCCACATTCGCACCTGGTATTTACGAGGTCCAGAATAAAAAACAGGAAGGCGACTTGTAATCTTAAATATCTG
>JAWXVF010000039.1:0-18974 GCA_044425555.1 Eubacteriales bacterium | reverse complement strand
GTTTTTACCACTACTCCAAATACAGCTAAGAATAAAAGAACACGAACAATAGATGCAATTCCCATTCCCATTACAGAACTCTTTGTAATCTCTTTCGCATTCTTATCTCCAGTAATATTGGCATCAATTAATCTATGAGCCCCCGCAAATGTAATATAACCACCTACTGTACCACCTGTTAACGTTAAAATAGCGGAGGATAATGCACTAAATTCTGCTGCTGGCATAACTGTTTCTTTTAATGCCTCTCCAACTGGTGGTTGTATAATAAAGATCATAACGACAATAATAATAATCATAATTCCACCTAATGTTTTTGTAATCTTATCCATCATCTTCATGGCATCTTTTAATAAAAATACACAAATAGCAATGGCTGCTGCTAGTATGTAACCTACTTCTAATGGTAGACCTAATAAGGCATTAAATCCTAAACCTCCCCCACCTACATTACCAATATTAAATACTAAACCTCCTAATACCACCATAAAAGAAACAAAATATCCCAACCCAGGCAATACTTTATTGGCTATATCTTGACCCCTAAATCCAGAACCACACAATACTTTCCATACATTTAATTGTGCTACAGCAGAAAGTGCTACAGCTACTACAATTACAAATCCAAAACTTCCCTTTAAGGTATTCGTAAATGTTGCTGTTTGTGTTAAAAACCCTGGTCCTATAGCCGATGTTGCCATAATAAATGCTGCTCCTAATAATTCTCCACTTGATTTCTTTTTATTCATGTAACGTTCTCCTTTTATTTTATACTTATTTACACTTCTTCTTAATTTGATGACATAGAGAAACACTTGCAACTCCTAATTACATCGTAGTTTTCCTCTGTAACACTAAATTCTCTGCCATCTACATTCTAGCATATTTTTACACTTTTTACAAAAAAATATCTTATGAGGTTTTAGAGGTTACTTTCTTCCTTATTATATCTCATCCACATTTTCTGTTTCACAAATCTTTTCCTGTTTTTTAGATGCTTCTAAAACCATCAGCAATTCGTTTACATAATTTTCAAAATAATCTTTCCCTTCCTTCGTAATAAAATAAGTGGTTTGGGGTTTACTATTTACGAATTTTTTTTCTTCACTTATGATTTCCAAAGTTTTCAGATGTTTACATTGAATAGATAAGTTACCATCTGACGTATGGGTACTTTCTTTTAATTCTTTAAACGTTTTAGAACCCAACAACAACTCACTAACAATCATCAACCTTATTTTCGAATTAAAAACAGTTGTTATATCAATTTTCTCCACCTTGTATTGCACCTCGTCTGTTAAATACTATAATTATGATAAGTGTAATGATAATCACTAAATTGGTTATTAAAAAATACGGTTGTATCACAACTTGGTGTTGTCCGCTATTAATCGCTATGTCCTTAACAAAATACATACTAAAATGAAAAATATATAAAATTCCTGCATAAAGACGTAACGTTCTAGACTTTGTTAACAATCCAGTAAGGAAAATTGCAATCACTATAGCTAGAATCTGCAATTCACATTCTATGTAAGAACTCACATAGAATATATTATCTAATGGATATTGTATTGTTGAAAAAAAATTGATTTTTAACATGGATAAATTCAAGGCTAATTTCGAAAGATTGAGAATCCCAAATACAAATATCCATAAATCAAATAAATATTTCGTTAAAAAGTTTTCTCGTTTCAAATATCGACATCTCATATAAATCCCTACTAGTATTATTCCAAGAAAGTATAACATTTGCCCCTTTACAATCCAAGAACTTACTTCATAGAAGATTTCAGGCATTCTCACTAAATTAATTCTTATAAAATCAACAACTAATCCATATACGAAAAATGAAATAATAGCTATTAAAAACTTATTGATTACATAAAATCTTTCCTTTGTGTTTGTTAATACATCTTTTATTAAATTCACATTTTCAATAGCTTCATTAATTTGATTCATTTGATTATTTTCCATATTATTCATTCTCTCTTTCCTGCTTCTAACAAATTTGATTCACAAAAAACAAACATTAAACAAAATACTATTATTATTTTTTTCATTAAGTACTTTTACATTATAAAGTAGTTTTTAGTTACTGTCAATATATTATAATAATTTATTATAAATCCTACACACACAAAGAAGGAGCAATTCTCACTACGAGTTTCACTCCTTCTTACATAACATCAACCTATGTCTAGGTAATTCTTCTATTTAATAGTTTTATGATTTTTATTTCATCAATATGGTTAAAATCTCATTAGAACGTTGTACGAATTTCCCCATATCTTCTCCTGTTAGAGGAGCGTGTTGAATTCTAGCAAGGTCATACAAATGTTCACATACCATAGAAACATTTTCTTTCTCTGTTCCTTCAAAGATATATTGCACTAATTGATTGTTACCATTTAGTGTTAAGGTTTCTCCCTCACTTCCACCAAACATGCCCATATCCATTCCCATACCTGGCATTGAATACATCTTCATCATATCTTGCATACGTCTGCTTTCTTCTGATAACGTAATAATAGAAGCAATATTTTTATCTTTTAAGTTTTCCACTTTTACGCTAAATTCTTCTTTATTTAATGCTTTCTTAAAGATTTCACTTAGAGAAGTAGCATGTTTTTCTAATTCTTTTAATTCATCTTCTGAGGTTTCTTCTTTAAAGGTATCCGTTAAGTCCGCATCAATTCTTGTAAATTTTACATTTTCATTCTTTTGCTCTAATTGTGATACAAATGGTTGATCAATGTTGTGTGTTAAAATCACTGCGTCCATATTAGAATCTTTAAACAATTTAATATATTGACTTTGTTGTACAGGATCAGTTACGTAGTAGATGATCTTATCTTCTTTTTGTTCTTCACTAGCACTTTCACTACCTTCTTCTACCACTTCTACTTCCACTACTTCTCCGTCTTCACCTTTTGCAGTTTCCCCCGAATCAGTTTTCGCTACTTCTAAACATTCTGGTAATGTCTTATATTCATCATTTAGATTCTTAAATAGAATATAGTCCGTCATTTTATCACAGAACTTGTCATCTTTTAAGCAACCAAATTTAATAAATGGACTAATATCATCCCAATATTTTTCGTATTCCTCTTTTTCAGTTTTGCACATACCAGAAAGCTTGTCTGCCACTTTCTTAGCAATGTAATCAGAGATCTTCTTAACAAATCCATCATTTTGCAATGCACTTCTTGATACATTAAGTGGTAGATCTGGACAATCAATTACTCCTTTTAATAACATTAAGAATTCAGGAATCACTTCCTTAATATTATCTGCAATAAATACTTGATTATTATATAACTTAATCATCCCTTCTATAGAGTCATACTCTGTATTAATTTTAGGGAAGTATAGAATCCCTTTTAGATTAAATGGATAATCCATGTTTAAGTGAATCCAAAAGAGTGGTTCTTTATAATCCTGGAATACATTACGATAAAATGCTAGGTAATCCTCTTTTTCACATTCATTTGGGTGTTTCGTCCATAACGGATGTGTCTCATTCAATGGTACAGGACGTTTTACAATCTTAAGCTTTTCTGTAGCAGGCGTTACTTCTACTACTTCCTTATTACCATTTTCATCTTCACGTTCTTCTGTTTTCGCTTCTTCCATGACTGTTTCAATTACAACATCTTTGTCCAATTTTTCTTCTGGAAGAATCAATTCATATTCTTCTTCTGCATTGGCTTTCGTTAAGAAAATATTCGTTGGCATAAACGAGCAATATTTCTTAATCACTTCTCTTGCTTTGTACTCATTACAAAATTCCAAACAATCATCATTTAAGAACAATGTAATCTCTGTTCCAACACTTGTCTTCTGTCCCTCTTCCATATCGTATTCAGTTCCACCATCACATTCCCAGTGAACTGGTGTTGCACCATCTTTATAGGATAAGGTATCAATATGCACTTCATCTGCTACCATAAATGCCGAATAAAAGCCAAGTCCAAAGTGACCAATAATTTGATCTTCATTCGTCTTATCTTTATATTTTTCAATAAAATCAGTAGCACCAGAAAAAGCGATTTGGTTAATGTATTCCTCAACTTCCTCCACAACCATCCCAAGACCTGTGTCAATGAATTTTAGCGTTTTTTCTTCTGCATTAAAAATCACTTCGATTTTTGCTTCATAATCATCTGGTAATGTATATTCACCCATACCATCTAATTTCTTTAATTTTGTAATAGCATCACAACCATTTGAAATTAATTCTCTGTAAAAAATGTCATGGTCTGAGTAAAGCCATTTCTTAATAATTGGAAAAATATTTTCCGAGTTAATTGATAAACTTCCACGTTTTGTTCCCATAGTAGTACTCCTTCTTTCTCTTAAAATCTTACTAGTAAGTAGCTTACTAATACACATTGTAATACGTAATGCAGTAATTGTCAATAAAAAATTAGCACTCATCTTAATTGAGTGCTAATAATTTTTTATCTCTAATATTTTTAAAACTTTCCTTCATAAATATCAAAGAATTCTACCGTATCTACTGCAGGATTCAAATTAGTTGTTGCATCTTCCCACATGGCAAAATCAATATGTTTTACAAGAGAATTTACAAACTCCTCGTATTGAATATTAAACATTTCTTTTCTACGTGCTTCCATAATCTTTAATTTATTCTCATCAGTCTGCTCTCTATTCAAGGTATTCACACATTGAATAATCTCATAACCATCTATCGTCTCCACCATGTCCCCAACTTCATTCGTAGCAAGGAAAAATGCATTTTGCTCTAACCGGGCATCTAAAACACCTTGTGCATTACCAAAAGATACAATAGTTGTTACAATCTCTTGGTTTCGCCTTGCAACTTCTTGAAAGGTACTTCCCCCTTTTAAATCCGCGTGAATTTGCAATGCTTGTACATAATTACCGTAGGGAATCACCATATGATTCACCGTTACAATTCTAGCCTCATCATCACTAATTTCAGGATTAATATCACGAATCATATAATCATACACTTTCACTGCAATCGTATATTCTTCATATAATTTGATCGCATCTTTTTCTGTAAAAGATAATGCCTCTCGCTCCTCTTTTGTAAACGTAGCGTAGTAAGACGATGCCGCTTGTTCTACTTTAGCTACTTCTTGAGCCGTTAATATAATATCGTATTGAACTGCCAGCAAGGTCATTACTTTTACTTGTGCAATACGTGCTAATACCACTTCTCGTAAATGATCTTCCAAAGAAATCTTTTCCCCTGCATAAGCCCAAAGTTCTTCTCCAAATACAAGTTCATACTGATTCTTCATAGTCGCATAATACACCAATGCTTCTGATAATTGACACGTACTATCTCCAATACGAAAAAGTTCTCCCCGATCTAACCCTATAGTTAACACCACTTTTGTATTTTCTTCACTTTCCACACAAGAAACACATAACAAACTAATCACAAAGCATCCTATTAATAACATTCCTCTTCTTATTAATTGCATATCATTCCCTAATCTTCTTCTGCCACAGTAAATTTACTACGTAACAAGTACCATAATGAACCAGTAATACATACAGAGGAATAAGCACCACCTACAATGCCTACCACTAACGGCAAGGCAAACTCTCTAATAGATGTTACTCCTAGAACGTAGAGTACCACCACCATTACCAAAGTGGTAAAAGAAGTATATACACTCCTCGTTAAAGTTTGTGTAATACTCTTATTCACCACTTCCTTTAAATCTTGTTTTTTCTTATATTCCAAAAGATTTTCACGTATACGATCAAAGATAACAATAGTTGCATTAATAGAATATCCCACAATTGTTAACATACACGCTATAAAGGTATTTCCAACCGATACTCTTGCCACTGCATAGAAAGCCAATACTAATAATACATCATGTAATAACGCAATCACTGCACTAGCAGCAAAACGTATATCGCTAAAACGACACCAAATATAGATTAACATACAAATGGTAGCAATCATAATGGCAACCATTGCATCCATTCTCATTTCTGCACTAATGGTAGAACTAATGGTCTCTGCCACAATTTGTTCTTCTGCTACTCCAAATTGTTCTGCTAAAACTTCATTGAATTGTTCTCTTTCTTCTACATTCAAGGAACGTGTTTTTATAATTACTTCATTGGTTCCTGATACTTTTTGCGTTTGAATAGCACCATCATTTGTAATACTTTCTACCACTGGCACAATTTGCAATTCTATCTCTTCTATACTATAGTCTTCTTGGAATGTAATATTCGTTGAAGTTCCTCCTACAAATTCCAAGCTATAATTTAGTGCTGATTTTCCACCAAACTCATTTACTCCCATCACAAGCAAACCAATACTAATAATTCCTAGAGAAATTCCAAAGAACAGATTCTTTGGTCCAATAAAGTTAATAGTTTTATATTGCTTGGCTTGTCCGTAAAATTTAGTATTAGTAAATCCCAATGCATAAAAAGACTGGATAATCATTTTCGTAATCACAAGTGCTGTAAACATGGAAAGTACAATACCAAGTGATAAGGTATATGCAAAACCTTTTACGGTTCCCGTTCCCATAATCGCTAATACTACTGCTGCAATTAAGGTTGTAATATTCCCATCTACAATGGCAGAAGCCGCCTTTTTAAATCCTGATTGAATAGCTGTTTTTACCGAAATATCTTGTGCAATCTCTTCCCTTACTCTTGCAAAGATAATAACATTAGCATCTACTGCCATTCCAATGGATAGAATAATTCCTGCAATTCCTGGTAAAGTAAGTGTTAATTCAAATGCATTAATCAATAATACCATCAGTACCGTATAAATTGCCAAGGCAAAAGTGGCTGCTACTCCTGATAACAAGTATACGATTATCATAAACACCATTACAATCACAAGCCCAATAATACCCGCTTGTAAACTAGTACGTATGGCATCCACTCCAAGCTGTGCACCTACCACATTAGAGCGAAGCTCCTCTAATTCTAGCTTTAAACCACCAATACGAATAGTAGATGCGAGAATTTCCGCACCAGCATAATCTGTCATTCCACTAATATATGCTTCTCCTCCTGTAATAGCTGTATTTACAATCGGTGCACTAATGATAGCATCATCGTAGATAATATAAATTGGTGCAAATGTTTTTGCTGCTTCTGAAGTCGCCGCAGCAAAAGACGCAGTTCCTTCTGTATTCAGCGTTAAACTTACACCAAATTCTAAATTCCCCATATCATTTTGCGATTGCACTGCATTGGCTGATTTAATATCCGTTCCCGTTAGTACAATAGAACCATCTTCCAACATAAACACAAGAGAACCTGGCTTACCTAATTCTTCTAAGATACTATTGGCATCTGATACACCAGGAATCTCTATATTAATACGATCAGCCCCTTCTTGATACACTTGTGCTTCCGTACTATAACTTTCTACACGCTGTTGTAATTTGTAAATAGTATCACTCATGTCAGCCGACGAAGGTGCTTCCTCCCCTATCACTTGATAAGTAATACTTACACCACCCGCAAGATCCAAACCTTGTTTAATAGTAGCTGCTGCTCCTGTTCCCTGTGCATCTACTCCAAATAACATCACATAGATTCCACCACCTAATAGCAATGCCAATCCTATTAAATTTATTAATGCTCTACTTTTCTTCATTCTTCTTTGTCTCCTCATCCATATAAGCCATGGCAGCTTTCATCATAATAGCACATTCCACTCGCTTACGTTGTAGCACACAGCCAATTTCATAATTTCCATGAATACTCCCACTTCCATTATATGCATTTGCCATACATCCCCCACTACAATAGAACTTTGCAAAACAATCCTTACAACCTTCTTTCGCATACACATTACACCCTTTAAAAGTACGCATTATCTTCTCATCAATCTGGTCAGACTCTACATTACCCATGATAAACGCTTCTTGTCCAACAAACTGATGACAAGGATAAAAGTCTCCCCAAGGAGTTACTGCTAAATATTCGCACCCTGCACCACATCCAGATAACCGTTTAGCTACACAAGGTCCTCCTTCTAGATCAATCATATAATGAAAGAATTGAACGGGATTTCCTTCTTCTTTTCGTTTTAATAAGGCTTTTGCTAAGATATCATATTCTTCTAATATTTCCGGAAGATCCCCTTCTTTAATTGCATAAACTTCCCCATCTTCTGCCACTACTGGCTCTACCGATATTTGCTTAAATCCTAAGTTCGCCAAGTGTAATACATCTTTTGAAAAGTCAAGATTATGATGCGTAAATGTTCCTCTCACATAATAATTCATCTGATTTCTAGATTCTGCTGCCTTTTGAAATTTAGACACAATCCCTTCGTAACTTCCTTGTCCTCCTCGAAATGGTCGCATACGATCATGGACTTTTTGTCTACCATCAATACTTAATACAAGGTTATCCATTTCTTCGTTTGCAAATGCAAGAATCTCATCATTTAATAATACACCATTGGTGGTAAGGGTAAAACGAAAACGTTTCTTATGTTGCTCCTCTAAACTTCTCCCATAAGCAACTAAGTCTTTGACCACTTGAAAATTCATCAAAGGCTCTCCACCAAAGAAATCAATCTCTAAGTTCTTACGACTCTTTGAATGAGTTACCAAGTAATCCAATGCTTTCTTCCCCACTTCATAAGACATAATTGCTCGTCTCCCATGGTATTCCCCTTCTTCTGCAAAGCAATATTCACAAGCCAAATTACAATCATGTGCAATATGCAAGCACATAGCTTTTACCACAGTTGAACGCTCTTTCACTTCCTCAATATATGGCTCATAAATATCATCTGTAAACATTTGGTTTCGTTCATATAAATATAATATTTCTTCAACTGCTTCTATCATCTCTTCATAATCATATGATGAGTTCTTCTCTAATAAAATGAGATCTACAAGATGTTCTGCTACTGGTGTAATATGATCCATTTTTTGTTCTTCCACTAATTCTTCTACATCTTTTATAAGACTATAAACAATATCATCTACCACATGAACAGAGCCACTATTTACATCTAATACAATATTATATCCATTATTTTTATACTGGTGTATCACAAATCCATTTCCTTTCTACTCTGTTACCATTTCATATAAGAAAGCAGCGATACAATCGCTGCTTAACATCGTTCTTATTTCGCTTGTTCACAAGTTTGATTCCCTACAGTACAAGATGTTTTACAAGCTGATTGGCAAGATGTTTGACACTCTCCACAGCCACCTTTTTTCATAGTCTTCTTCAAGTCCTTCGAATTAATCGTCTTAATGTGTTTCATCACATAACCTCCTCTTATATTTATTCACTGTTTTACTAGATAACTTTGTGAAATAGTATATCACAAAACATTCTTCAAGAAAAGTATTTTTTGTTTTGTTTTCCTATCCTATTACTAATACCACATAAATATCCAATTTTACGCAACCATCCCCCCTAACATTCCACTTGCACAACATAAAATCATAGTTGTCACCATATGATTCCCAATTTCTATTTCACTTGGATGTACAAGAAACGATAGGCATAACAAAACAACAAAGTATCCACCTCCACTCAGTAACCCCCATAAAAATTTTCGTGCAATCACCTTTTTCCCCATACAATATCCACTAATAAACGTAGTAAATACATACGTTATAATCATACTAATGGACACTACACTTTCATTTAATTGAAAGTGGTAGACACAAAAAGCTAGGAGCAATAATGCTAGAAAAGTGATTCCGTATGCTCCCGCTACTATTTTCACAATAAGTCCTATTCCCTCTGATTTTTCTTCTGTTTTTTTAACCATACGTTCCATATGTAAGTCTCCTTTTTCATAATATATTCAATAACTGGAAAAAACTTGACATTTCCTTGCACAATCGTGTATATTAATTCCATATAACCATTCATTTCAATAATTAATCAAGTAACAAAGGAGTAACAAACAATTGGAAAGTGACCATTTAATACAAATTATCTGTTTATTTATTTTAATCCTATTATCTACCTTCTTCTCATCTGCTGAAACTGCATTAACTACTGTGAATCATGTACGAATTCGCAATATGGTGGAAGAAGGAAACAAACGTGCCATTACCGTACAGAAAATATTAAACCAATATAATAAAATGCTTAGTGCCATTTTAATCGGAAATAATATTGTAAACATTTCTGCCTCCTCCCTTACTACTACCTTAGCAATTGATATTTGGGGAAGTCATGCAATTGGAGTAGCCACAGGTGCTTTAACATTAATTGTCTTAATCTTTGGGGAAATCGTGCCTAAAACTTGGGCTTCTCTCAACTCAGAACCCATTGCACTTCTCTATTCTGGCATTATCTATCGACTGATGGTAATCCTTGGCCCTATTATCTATGTTGTAGATAAATTTGCAGAATTCCTATTCAACCTCCTTCATATTGATCGCAATAAGAAAAAGGATTCCTTAACAGAAAGCGAATTAAAAACTATTGTAGATGTTAGTCATGAAGGTGGTGTTATTGAGAGTAACGAACGTGAATTAATCTATAATGTATTTGATTTTCAAGATGCCCTTGCAAAAGACATTATGATACCTAGAATTGATTTAACCATGGTAGAATCCACTGCTACGAGAGTAGAATTAATTGCTCTCTTTCGCGAATCTATGTATACACGTATGCCTGTTTACGAAGAATCTCAAGATAATATTATTGGAATTATTAATATCAAAGACTTGTTACTCACAGAGGATTCTTCCTCTTTTTCCTTAAAAGATATGGTTCGTGAAGCTTACTTCACTTATGAGTATAAGAATACGGCTGATTTGATGTTAGAATTACGGGAAAAACATGCTTCTATGGCATTAGTATTAAATGAATATGGTTCTACAGTTGGACTCGTTACTATGGAAGATTTACTTGAAGAAATCGTCGGAGAAATTCGTGATGAATTCGATGAAGATGAAGAAGACTTCATCAAAGAAATTGCTCTATGTGAGTACTTAGTGGATGGTGGTATGAAATTAGATGATATTAATGATGCTCTAGGACTTCAATTAGTCTCTGAGGATTACGATTCTATTGGTGGCATTATCATCCAACTACTTGATAAACTTCCAAGCATTAATGAAGAAGTTACCACAGAGTCTGGTATTATTTTACGTGTTGCAGAGATGAATCAGAATCGTATTGAAAAAGTATATATGATTCTTCCTCAAGAAGAACTTCCATCTACAACTGAATCCTTAACAGAAGAATAAATTATTTTCAACCCATATGAAACAAGTAAAAACAACAATTCATTAAGAATTTTATATTTTCTTAATGAATTGTTTGTTTTTTGCAAAGTTGTGTGATAAAATAAAGTATCATTTTACATATATTTAACAAACATTACACAATACACACACTTTGGGTTAATTGGAGGAACACACTTTATGAACTTTTTAGACAAAATCAATGATACTACTTTTTCTTGGGATTCCATTGGAGATATTGAAAAAGGACGAAGAAATCTTGGGGAGGATATGCCTGTATTTGTATATCGTTTATTACAATTTACTATGAAAGATGTTTTAATCAAACAGTATGGTTCAGAGGAAACCATAGAGATTTTCCGTAAAGCTGGTGAAGTAGCAGGCATCGAATTTGCTAATCAAATGCTTGATTTAACCTTGGCTTTTAATCCTTTTATGGCAGAATTACAAAAAATCTTAGAAGAAACAAAAATTGGTGTTTTACGTGTAGAAGACTTTAACTTTGATACTGGAAAAGCAATTCTAACCATTGCTGAAGATTTAGACTGTTCTGGATTACCAATTACAGGAGAAACTGTTTGTAATTATGACGAAGGATTCTTAGCTGGTATTCTTCAAACTTATACCAAGAAAAATTACGTTGTAACGGAAGTGGATTGTTGGTCAACTGGTGCTAGAGTATGCCGTTTTGAAGCAATCGTAAAATAATATTGTTTTTTAATTAGAGTGCTTCACATCTAACATTTATAAATCATTCAACCAATTTTCATGAAAAAGATTGCGAAAAAGGATACGAACCATTATGCATCAACAAGATTTACAAGTTTTATTCGGATATATTAAGAATATAGTTTTAAATCAACCGATCACTCCACAAAATTTTGTGAGACCAACCAAAGAACTCAAAGATATCGAAGAAGGTCTTCTCTATATCTCTGAGTCCATTGGTGATTTTAGTCTTTTTGCTCAAAATATTAGTAATGGGGATTTCGATGCTAATATTCCTAATAGACATAATTTCCTAGCAGGTAATTTAAAAGAACTTCATGCTGTTCTTAAGCATCTCACTTGGCAGACGAAACAAGTTGCTAGTGGAGATTATGGACAACGTGTAAGTTTTCTTGGTGAGTTTTCTGAGTCCTTTAATATTATGGTGGAACAGTTACAAGATCGAGAACATTTGCTAAGTCAGCAAGCCATTGATCAAACGCAATTAGTAAATGTATTTATTTCTATTTTAAATGCCCATATGGACTGGATTCTTGTCATTAACAAAGCTACTGGCACTGTACTCTATAATAACAAGCTTGGAGAAAAGGCTGCTTCTAAATTCGAACAGCAATACGAAAAAACGTTTCAAACTCCTATTTTACAAAAGCATTTAGAACAAACTATTGCAGAGAATAAGATGACGAATCTCATCTATCACTATCGTGAAACTCAAAATTACTATTCCATTAATAGCTATCCTATGAGATGGCAAAATGAAGAAGCTATTGTTCATTACATTGAGGATATTACTGAGAAGCAAATGGAACATGAGACACTATCAAAAATTGCTTATCGTGATGCACTCACAGGTGCCTATAATCGTCATTATTGTACTAATGAGATTGGAAAACTCCTAGAAGAGCAAGTGCAATTTTGTATTGTGATGGTAGATTTGAACGATTTAAAAACTGCTAATGATAAATATGGACATTTAGTAGGTGATGAATATATCTGCACCGTTGTAGACATTCTAAAGCAACAAACACGTGATCTGGATGATGTTTGTCGTATTGGTGGTGATGAATTTATTCTCCTTTTAAAAGATTGTCCTCTAAAAGTAGCTGAACATAAAATGGATGAAATATTTGAAGAAGTTGAATCCATTAAACGAGAGTATAAATTATCTATTAGTTACGGAATCACAGATGTTCATACTTGGGATTGGGAAAGTCCTGAGGAACTATTAAATATATCTGACGAAAAAATGTATACTTTTAAGCAAGACTATAAGCAACGCTTATTAGATACCTCTGATGGTATGACTACTATGTACTGCCTTTATTCAACATTTCAAGAGTTGAAAGATCAATTGGCTGAATTAAATCCAAAAGTAAAATCTTTGGTTCAGATTTTTACTGCCAATTTAAGAGAACATGATGCAATGGTATTGGCTAGAGAAATTCAAGAGTTACTCCCACAAGCTACGATTATTGGAGCTAGTGCCAATACTATTATTTTTAATGGGAAACAGTATGACGATAGAACTTCCATTATTGTGGAACAATATCAACATAGTACTATATATGCTGGTTGTATTCCATTAGCTGATAAAACACCAACACAACTAGTCGAAGAGTTAAAAGCTCAATATCCAGACACATTACCTCAACTCATACGTGTTTTAATTAGTGACCATTATAACGATACGTATGATTTTATCAATGCATATAAAGAGCTGTTGCCTAATATTGCTATTGCAGGTGGGCTAGCAAGTGGACAAGGCGATTTTTTAGCACAACCATTTCTTTTTAATACACAAGAAGTATTTCACAGAGCATTATCCTTTATTGGTATCGTAGGAGAACGTATACATCATTTTACACAGATAAATACTTCTACAATTCCTGTCACCTCTTCTTATACCATTACAGAAACCAATGGCAGTGAAATTGTATCTATAGATGGAAAACCTGCTACTACATGGTTTCATGACCATTTAGGTTTTGATCATACTATAAAATATAAGAACTTTGATGATGCTATTTTAAATGACCCTTTTATGCGATTCCCAATCGTACTAGAGAATAATGCCAATCGTGTACTTTATTACAATCACGAAACCAAGGCTATTTCGCAATATTTTACAAAGCTTCCTGCCAATACTACATTCCAAATTGGCTACGCTTCTCCTTCGCAATGTGTAGTAGAATGTAAGAATCTCTGTAATCAATTGCAAAGAGAACCTGTTGAGTTTTTATTTGCTTATTCTTGTCTTGTTCGAAGATTATCTTTATACAATTGTTCTACTTGGGAATTAGCACCTTATAAAAACGCGAATGTTTGTGGCGTATTTCTTCTAAGTGAGTTTGGTTATGAACATAACATTCCTAATGTATTTAATAGTTCCTATGTGTTAGTAGGTCTAGCTGAGTCAAATACACTTTTAACACTCAATATGTCCGTCTTTACGGAATTGGGTCGTATTGAATCTCAACATAAGGATTTAATACACTTTTTAGAAAGCAAACACACAAACACGAAATCTCTAAAGGTTCAACAATTATTAGATAATATTATTAATTCTGAAAAGCAAGGTCAAAAATCACTTTACTTTGACTCTTCTTTAAATATGCCTAATGTTGTAAAGTACGAGAAAGATAATAGTGAATTCAACTTTACCAAACTTTGTTTAATCAAAATTATCAACGCCGAGTTATTAATGGGATATATGGGGCATTCTGCCTATTTAGCCCAATTTAAAACATTAAGTTCCTCTTTGTATGCTTCCTTTGTAAAGAAACGAAAATTATCTGTTCTTTTACACTTTTATGGATTGCACTATGATACCATAATAATTGCTGCCGATGAACGTATGAATGCCAATGAATTTCTTAGTTATATGTCTGAATTAGAATTGCATTTTAAATCTATTCAGTATGACTTAGGTATTCACCCTTTTATTACAAGATTTGTAATGGTTTCTGACCATCCACAATTATTAGCTCATGCTTATAGACAACTTCAATTACATTATTCTTCTCAAGATCATTTTGTAATTGGTTCTGATGAGCAAGATCACAATCAAGTTACCAAACAAGAAATCGAGATAATACAGATTGTTAATCATGCTATCACACATAAAAAGGTAATTCCTTATTACCAAGGTATCTTTAATAATGAAACTTGTGAGATTGATACATACGAAGCTTTTATGCGTATCGAAGATTCAAGTGGAAATCTTCTAGCACCGATTTTTTTCTTAGAGACTGCTAAAAAATATAGCCTGTACACATCTCTTACGAAAATTATGTTAGAACTAGTTTTACATGATTTTGCCGATTTTGATTCTACTGTATCTATAAATGTTTCTTCTTTAGATATTACCTCTAGAGAGATTCGTGAATTTTTAAAAGAACAAGTGCATCAGTTTCCAAATCCTTCTAATCTCATATTTGAAATCTTAGAAGATGAATGTTTTGATAGTGCAGAACATTTAGAAGAATTCGTTCTCATTTTGCGTTCTCATGGTGCAAAAATTGCAGTGGATGATTTTGGTTCTGGCTATTCTAACCTTTTAGAATTAATAAAAATAAAACCTGATTTCATCAAAATAGATGGTCAAATTATTAAAGATATTCCTCATAATAAGAATTATGAAATTATTATTTCTACTATTGCCTCTATGGCAAAACAATTAGATATTGATTTGATTGCTGAATTTGTTGAAAATTTAGAAGTACAAGATATGGTGAATTCGCTTAACATTGAGTATTCACAGGGATATTTTTTCTCGGAACCAAAACCTTTTGCTCAAATTCGTCAACAACATGACTAGTTTTATAGTATCCCATTTTCTATTCTTAATTAGAAAATAGGATACTTGCTTATTACTCATTCACACTATATTATAAACAATCATCTTCTATTTCATTATTTATGCTTGTGTAATAAACGCATCATAACCTGCTTCTTGTAAATTTTCTACCATTCCTTGTGCATTACTCTTATTACTATAAGCTCCCACTTGTACTCGATATAACGTTTGTATTGTCGAATTATCTATATTCGTTTCCGTTTCCACTAGATTTTTATTATTGGTTTCCATTATATCTTCTACTACTTCTCCTGTAATTCCTTTTACAATAGCACTTGCCATAACTTTGTAATCATATTGTGATATATCTTCCACACTATCTACAAAACAACACTCTACTAGTAATGCTGGTGCATTAGTATTTTTGAGTACATACAAGTCTGTTCTTGTTTTCACACCACGATTAGTAAATCCTAAGCTTGCAATTTCAGTTACAATTCCACTTGCGTAAGAATTAGAAGCACTTGTTGTAGAATATACTAACACTTCTGTTCCTTTTGCTGATCCGTCAAATGCATTAAAATGAATGGATACATCTAAATCTACCGTATTGGTATTACATTTAGTTACAATTTTCGTTAATACATTGGATACAGAAGTTCCATCATTTACCGTACAATCATATGTGATATGACCAAGTATCTGTAATTGTCTAATTACTTCTGCACAAACTTCTCTATTAGCTGTGGATTCTTTGATTAAACCAATTGCTCCACAAGCAACCATTCCATCAGGGTTATGCCCTGCGTGTATATTAATTTTCATCTTCTACCTCATCACTTTCTGTTTCTTCTGCTTCATCCTTTAATTGCTCCAAAATTCTCCTTACTTTACTTGGTATAGGCAATCCTAAATATCCTGCATTCTCTAAAATACTGATTCCTTCATTAGATAAATAGAAAAATATCACTGCACTTCTTAACATACCACCACTTCCAATTACTTGGTCATCTAACATATGTGCGATTCCTACAAGCATAAAAATAATGATTTTTCGAAATATACCTCGAAATCCCACATCGCTACACAGATTTTCATTTACAATTCCACACATTAATCCTGTTATATAATCAATAGCTACAAATACAATTAATGCAAATACTAATGTATCCGATTCTCCTAAAAACCAGCCCAACCAGCCACCAATTCCTGTAATACCCATTTGTATCCAACTCCATATTTCTTTCACTGTTGATTCTCTCTCCTATTTCCTTTTATTGATCTTATTTAGCCTTACAGTATTTATAAATAATTCTCTGGATAGATTGTGCTTGCTATTCCATCTGCAATTGCATAAGCAATCTCATTAAATTGTCTATCAAATAATTCATTATCACTATCCGTATTCAAAAATCCTACTTCTATTAAAACTGCGGGCATTCTCGTACTATTTAATACAATCAAATTCGGTCTTTCATTCACTCCCAAATTCCGAAAACCTACTCGCTCTAATTGTGCATTAATATTTTTTGCCAATTCTGCTGGTAATCCTGCATTAGTATATACAAGTGTTTCTACTCCACTATACGTATTAGGAATTGGACTTGCATTACGATGTATGGATACAAAAATATCTGCACCAACTGCATTTCCTTCTTGAGCTTTTTGATATGGTGTTTCATATATGTCATCTACTCTCGTATAATGTACATCAAACCCATAAGAATCCAATATTTTTCCTACCGCCAATGTCAATGCTAATACATCATCTTTTTCTAATCGACCATTATATACAGCTCCTGGATTACTTCCACCGTGACTGAAAAAAGGGCAGTGTGTATTTTAGCCGTTTATCTTGTATGCAATTTCCTCCCTAGTTCTATACAAAGTCTTCCTATATCCATTGCATTGTTTTCTACAAACCACTGATATCTTCTTACGTGCTCTATATCCCAAAAATCTGTTTCAGCTTCTAATTTATAATCTAGGGCTGTCATGGCTCTTCTTATTTCTTTAATTTTTTCTTGTACTGCAATTCGATCTATTTCTACTTCTGTCTCTTGGGTGGGTGCTTGCTTCACTTCTTGTATTTGTTCAAACATCTTCACCACTTCTTTCATATCGTAGAATGTCCAGAACTTTTCACAACCACTTTTTGTGATTAAGATTAGGCTGTTTACAGTTGCCCTTGTTTCTTTGTTATCACGTTTGAAGTTATGTAGATTACCACTCTTAATAAAGTAGTAATCCTTCTCTTCTTCGAAGATGCTTCCTTCTCCTCGCACGCACCATCTTAATACACTTCTATCAACTCCTATGATTGCTTCTATATCTCGTAGGGTTACTACCTGCTCCCCTTGATGCATTTTGATACTTGGAACGGTTTGGTTCTTCGGTTTCTTTGGCATTGGTGGTTTGGCTTGGTAGTAACCTGTTGTTCTAATACTAGGCATCACTTCTTCACTAATAAAAATTTGAAATTTTTCAGCTGTTTCGTTTTTAGCTTTCATGCACAATCTATAAAATATAGTTTCTGGGATAAAATCCTCTTTAGTAACTTCTTTGTTAAAATTGAAATCTTTTAGATACCCATTAACCCTTTTCCATCTTACAGCTTCGTTGCCACTTGTGGCTACGGTTGTAAAACCCAATCCTCTAGCTACATCTTCAGCATTAAGATATGCCATCCCATCTTTTTCATATGCTCTTATGTTTTTAATTGTCATTATTTCATTCATTATTTTTTTCTCCTTCCAAATTATACTTGAAAGAAATTGCCTAATGTGGCATAATGTATTTACCTTAGGGCAATCCCTTTGTGTTTTTAATGGTAATGCGATACCGTCCAAAGTGTGCATTGCCATTATTTTTTTATTTTTTTCTCCACCAATTTAACACCGTCTATTATAATATCCGTCCTAGTCTTTTCTAATTCATCAGCACATTTTTGTATCAATTCTGCTTCTTCTTTAGAAATCCTTATGTTCAAATTTATATTCCTAGGTTTTTCCTTTGGTGGTCTACCTGTTCGTGGGGACATTTTTTCCACCTCTCTTTCTGCCCTTGCAATTATTATACTTTAGCACGTGCAAAAAATCAAGTTCTTTTTCAAATACTTTTTCTTGTTTAATTACTGTTAAATTTTCCATCTTTCAATTCTCCTTTTCGATTTTGCTTGAAAGAAGTCTGCTTCTATGATAGAATATTTCACAGAAGGAAAC
>JAWXVF010000242.1:0-2506 GCA_044425555.1 Eubacteriales bacterium | reverse complement strand
TTAGAGAGGAAAGATAATACAAAGAAAGAAAAAGAATATCTAGAATTATCAAAGCTTTTTTCAAAACCTATTGTAAATGATGATGACATCTTGGATTACGTGCCTACACAATATGTTGCAGAGTATGTAAAAAATCTTGGTTATCATGGTATTGCATATTCTAGTTTGCTTTTAAATTATGAAAATTATAAAGACAAATACAACTTACTGATATTTAATTATGATAGGTGCGATATAGTTAAATCGAATCTGTATAAAGTAGATAAGATAATCATTGAGTATGAGAAGGATGAAGAGCGATGTAAATTAGTTAACTATGAAGATGAAAATTTATCCAATATTTAAAAGACATGAAACTAGTGGCTTTTTAATTAAGATTGATAAGATAAAAGTAAATTACATTCATAAATTTTCTTTCAAGTATTGAGTTTTCCCAAAATAAATATATAATAAAAGAAAAAGGTTGGTGAATCTACATGAATGAATTCGATGAAAAGTGGCTGAATCTAAAAATTACGAATAACTTTATATTTTCAAAAGTTATGCAAGATTATGAGATATGTACGAAAATATTAGAAATGCTATTGGGGTTTCAACTTGGTGATATAACGAATCAGGAAATGGAAAAGACAATTGCTGTCACACCTTCTGCCAGAGGTGTGCGATTAGATGTGTATGTAAAGGCAGAAGACAAAGTATATAATGTGGAAATGCAAGTAGTTGATGAGAAGAATTTGCCAAAAAGAAGTCGATATTATCAGGGAATTATTGATTTGAATACCATAAAAAAGGGCGAGTTATACGATACCTTAAAAGAAAGCTATGTGATTTTTATTTGTACTTTTGATCCTTTTAAGGAATCGAAACCTGTTTATACTTTTGAAAATTTCTGCAGGGAGAATAAGGAACTTGCACTAAATGATGGAACGTATAAAATGTTCTTTAATACAAAAGCTTATGAACAAGTAGAAGACGAAGATTTAAAATACTTCTTAGCTTATGTGAATGGCATTTGTAATAAAGAGAATACTTTTGTTAGTAAGCTAGAAGAACGAGTGGTAGAGGTTAAAAATCATGACGGATGGAGGGCTGAATTTATGACATTAGATTTATTGTTATTAGAGAATGAAAAGAAAGCGGAAGCAAGAGGAGAAGCAAGAGGTAAGTTGAAGATAGCTAAAAATCTTTTGGGCAAATTATCTGTAGAAGAAATTGCAATTATTACAGGATTATCGCAACATGAAATTGAGGGATTAAATTCTGGTGTGTAGGGCACCTAGTAGCGTATAGATGGTTGCTTTTACAGCCTCCTATTTATTTCTTGATAAGTGTAATCTTAATATTGAAAAGGTATTAAAATAAGGTGATACTTATGATAATATGTCAATAGGCCGTAGGGAGGCAGGGGTAATGCCTTAATCCAAATTTCCTATTAGCGGGTAGGTGGTTGCTTTTGCAGTCACCTATTTATATCTTGATAGTGATACTAAATTGATACTAATAAGTTGACTTCTCAAAAATAACGAGTATAATAATGATATAAACGTAAAGAACGTTATAGTAAAAAGATGCTAATTCATCTTTTATTAGTTAAAACTTAGCGAGTTTGAATGATTCTAATTATAAAAAAAGCCTATTTTATGGGCTTTTTTTTATTGAGTGACGTAAAACATTTATATATCTTCAAAATTAAAATCATATTTACTTATTGAGTCAGAAAGTAAACTTAATGATTCTTGCTTGCTAAAAGGATCAAGAACATCTTTAGAATGTTCGTATCTATTTATTTCGTCAACCAATCCACTAAACGTAGCAAGGGAGGGAGAAATATGACTATTATTTAGTCAATTAATAAGACAACTAAAAGCGATGGGGCTTTATAGAATTGTCTGAAATATATTTACGTGATAATCAAATAGATTCTTCTATATGTTATGTAAACGGTTCATCTTTGGAGAAATTAACTTGATTACCATATAGTGAATTTATAGAAGAAAAAAGAATATGGGATAAGGATAACAGTAGGATGTACATGCATAATATTATTTCATTTCATAAAGATGAATGGAGCTGGGAATCAGAAAGAATATAACAATTAAAAAGAGGTGGTAAAAAGAAAAATAAAAGGAAGAAGAATGACCATGAATTTAATACTTTAATTACAGAGAAAAACAGCGTGCTGTCAATATGGCGGAGCAAAGAATCGAGGAGGAGGTCAAAAAACTTTTATAACTTAGGAAGCAATTGAGCTTACAAAAGAGTGGAGCAGGGAAGAATTTGTTTAAAATCGTAGAACTTCTTATGTTCCAAGTAGGTATTAATTATTCAAAATCTACAGTGAAGAATATGGTTGTTAATAGTAAAAAGAAGTATAAAATATTCCATAAAAATTGAAATGGATATATTACGAACACTTGATCAGTTAGCAATTAAAGAATGGAACTACTACTTCGGAACTTGTACGTACATATGTAGCAAAAGGATTGGAAATAGATGGCTATAAACA
>JAWXVF010000241.1:0-2530 GCA_044425555.1 Eubacteriales bacterium | reverse complement strand
AACATAGGAAAAATATGGGAGTAATATGAGAGAGATAGAAATATCAGATGTAAGTAAGAATATTGAAGAGATGGTAATTGAGGCGAATCATTTTTTGGCTTCTGATATGGTTCAGGCTATAAAAATAGCAACAGAGGAGGAAGTATCCCCATTGGGTCGTCAAGTACTAAGTCAATTACAAGATAATTTAGTAATTGCAAAAGAAGATATGATACCGATTTGTCAAGATACAGGAATGGCAATTATTTTTATAGAAGTTGGACAAGACGTACATTTTACAGGAGGTTTAATAGAAGATGCCATCCACGACGGAGTAAGAAATGGGTATCGGAAAGGATATCTACGTAAATCAGTAGTATCAGACCCTTTAATACGTGAAAATACGAAAGATAATACACCGGCAGTAATTCATTATGAGATAATAGAAGGAGATCAAGTTCATATTACTGTAGCTCCTAAAGGATTTGGCAGTGAGAACATGAGCAAGGTGTATATGTTAAAACCTTCTGATGGAATAGAGGGGGTTAAGAAAGTGATTATAGAAACTGTAGAAGAAGCTGGACCTAATGCGTGTCCTCCTATGGTAATAGGGGTAGGTATTGGAGGAACTTTTGAAAAATGTACTCTTATGGCCAAGAAAGCCTTACTACGCAAAGTGGGTACCTATTCTTCTATCCCTCATATTCAAGAACTGGAAAAAGAAGTACTAGAAACAATTAATCGAACTGGAATTGGACCAGGAGGTTTGGGCGGTAAAACAACAGCATTAGCACTTCATATCGACACATATCCAACGCATATTGCAGGATTACCTATTGGGATTAATATTTGTTGTCATGTTAATCGTCATGTGAAACGTACTATATAGAAGGAGGAAAACATGGTAAGTCATCTGAAAATTCCTTTTCAAGAAGAAGATTTAGAAGTATTACAAGCGGGAGATTATGTATTTCTTACAGGAACTCTTTATACAGCTAGAGATGCAGCACATAAGCGAATGGATGAAAAACTAAACGAGGGTGAAGAATTACCATTCTTGATAAAAGGACAAGTGATTTATTATATGGGACCATCCCCAGCAAGAGAAGGAAGACCCATTGGATCGGCTGGACCCACCACATCTAGCCGAATGGATAAATACACACCTAGACTTTTAAATCTTGGGATGAAAGGAATAATTGGAAAAGGAAAACGATCTAAAGAGGTAAGTGACTCGCTAGTAAAAAATCGAGCAGTGTATTTCGCAGCAGTAGGAGGAGCGGGAGCGTTGCTTTCAAAAGCAATTCAATCTTCGTCAGTAATAGCGTATGAAGACTTGGGAACAGAGGCAATTCGAAAGTTAGAAGTAGTTGACTTTCCAGTAATTGTGGTAATAGATGCAAGAGGTAATGATTTATACGAAATGGCTAAAAAAGAATATAATAGAAGGTAATAGTGTAAATGTATAGGATAATATTGATGGTTCTTCGCTCTTTATTTCATGTAATATATTATTTAGGGTGGTTAGAATACTATGGTAAAGATAAAAATAAAAATTATAAAGAAGCGTATAAAGTATGTAGACGTTTAGTGAAGCGTGCTATAAAAACCGGACGTATCAAAGTGAATGTTATTGGTGCAGATAATCTGCCTAAAGAAGATGGATTTTTGGTAACACCTAATCATCAAGGTTTATTTGATATTTTAGTCTGCGTAGAAGGATGTGATCGACCGTTTAACATTGTCTCTAAAAAAGAAGTGGAGAATGTTATATTAATTAAGCAAGTATTAAAAGCTTTTGATGGTTTTTCAATGGATAGAAATAATTTGAGGCAATCCATGACTATTATGAAACAAGTGGAAGAACAATTAGAAGCAGGAAGAAATTTTGTTATCTTTCCAGAAGGAACAAGAAGTAAAAATGGCAATAATTTATTGGAATTTAAAGGGGGTACTTTTAAAACAGCTGTAAAAGCTAAAGTACCGATTGTACCTTGTTGTATGATTGATTCCTATAAAGCATTTGATAATAAATCTATAAAACGGATTACCGTAACAGTGGTTTATCTAGAACCTCTCTATTATGAAGAGTATAAAAATATGAGTACAATTGAGATTGCACAAGAGGTTCAGACAAGGATACAAACGAGAATTAATAATTATACAAATATTTCGTAAAAACCTATTGACAAAGAAAAATGTCTTCGCTATAATAGTGGAAGTGTCGTGATGGAAACTAACAACACAATTAATAAGTTAGTAAATAATAGTTCAGCATTAGGAGAATTACTCAAGAGGCTGAAGAGGTGCCCCTGCTAAGGGTATAGGTCGTTTGCGCGGCGCGAGGGTTCAAATCCCTCATTCTCCGTAAGGAATCAATATTTGTTGATTCCTTTTACTATCTCTACAGAAAAGAATTTTTGCAGATATGTTGACAAAGAGGAAAAGTAGAGATATAATAAAAATCCACCGTCTGGAAATAAATGGTGGAGAAAATAAAAAGATAAAAAAAGATAAAAAAAGTGTTGACAGTTAAAAAGGTATGTGTTAG
>JAWXVF010000240.1:0-2555 GCA_044425555.1 Eubacteriales bacterium | reverse complement strand
TGATTCTTAATGTATTATATAATTGTATCTGTATAATATGAAACTTTATTAATGGAATCTCTAAACACTTCCGTACAAAAGATTGTTAGAGATTCCCACCAGAAAGAGGTAGGAACAAAACCATGAAAAAAAACGATTTATTAGAATTAATCATTCTTGCAGTACTTTATGCAAACAAAGAAGGAAATGGAATTCAACGAAAAGACTTATTAGATGAATTAGAAGCAAAATATCTAAACCCACATCATTTCGGCTTACAAAATACCATTTCTAGCAGCAATACAATTACATCTACTAGAAAAATGGGGGAATGGGTTGTTACGACCTTATGTGAAGCTGAATTCATTACCAGAATAGAACACGGTATTTACAAAATTAATGATAAAGGTATGGAACGACTTCTTGAATTACTAGCAATATTGGAAGATTTACTTAATAATGCAGAAATAATAGATGACGCTGAAGAAATAGAAGTATTTTTATCAGAGAACGGAATAGAGCTTCTTAAACAACTCTGTAAGGAATTACAAGAGGAAATTGCACAACATTTAGCTGCAAAAGTTCGTGAGAAAATGAACAACTCATAACAATATTTTATGCCGTGTGAACTATCTTATCTTTCACACGGCATAGTTATATGTATGATTACAATTGAAGGAGCCAATAAAATGGAATGTACAACTGCTGTTACACTAACTAATATGTGCATGATCTATGATGATAATGGAAATGTACTTGTACAAGAAAAGATTCGTAATTTTTGATAATGTGGTAGGTGGGGATGTGAAGTTGATGTGACAATAAAGAAATTTGGAAGTTAATGGTTGTAAATGAACTTTAAATCCATACTTAAGAATACATCATCAGGTGATTCATTTTGATGGAGTGTGTGAAGAAAAGTCTGTAATTGTAGATCTTCTATGATAATTATTGAGCTGATAGTCTAATTTTAAACTATTCGCTATTGCTTATATATATACTTCATTGTTTCGTGCATGTCAAGAGGAGGCGATAAATTATCGCCCCTCGTGATAGGCATTTTTATTATTCTGGAATACGTCCTTCATACATAATGCTTAATTCTCCATATACCTGGCCCCAGTTTCTTATGCTCATAGTCCATCTCTTTGTAGCCTCGAAAGTCGAGAGATAGAGTGCTTTTAAAAGAGCTGTAGCACTTGGAAATACGCTTCTCTTGAAAATTGGCGAGATAGCATCCCAGTTGTCTTTCCATCGTTTCATAGAATTGGGATATTTGGGAATCCATTTTCCGGTTACTTGCTCTAGTGCAGTTAAAGCTTTCTTTTCATCTGAAGCATGGTAAATCGTCTTAAGATCTGTGGCAAATGCTTTGCGATCTTTCTCTGACACGTATTTTCTTGATAAAGACCTACTGCGAATTTATTTGGCATAACTTCTTTATTCGGTGCATCTATTTTACCATTATTTAATTTATACATATCCCTAGTATCAGGTATTAAATTCATAACTTTTCGTACAGTTTTTGCCATTAAACTGTCCTCTTCATTATGTTCACTTTTAAGTAATGCTATTTTTCTTAGGTATAAGCTCTGCTAATCGGGATACTATGTCAAGAAAAAGTACAAGTTAAATATTTAGCCCTTCTCTTTTAATTAATGTATGTAAAGATTCGATACAAGCATTATCCTAAAGATGTTCTTTATCTTTTGGGAACGTTTTTCGAATAACTAAACTAATCCACTGTAAACAGTAATTTATCCATATACTTTTCTTGTAAACGCCTTATATTATCCGCACCCAATTTCCCTAATCTTCCCTCACTCGCTAGTTCAAAAACATTTTCTAAAACTTCATATTCTTGTAACTTAGCTATATCTCCAACATACTCCAACGATTCCTGTGTAATATCATCAAATACCCCCAAAAATATATCATCCGGATGCAACACATGGCCCGTTCCTTCAACATGTAAATCACCCATTTTCAACGAATTATAAACTTTTATTATTGGTATATACTTATCTCGTCGTTCTATCATAAAATACATATAATCTAAATCTTCTTGCTGAAAACAATCTGCTTTCTCATTCTCATCCATATGTTCAAATACCTCCACCAAAGCTGAATCTAACTCGCTATAAACATGCTTAGAATAGATCTGTGCTTTCCAAGGAGCACTCGTAACATAGCACCCTCCTGTTACTGTAAATTTCTTATCCTCTTTGTAATAGTTCTTAAAACAGTACATTTCATTGCTATTCCCATACTTCCAGTACTCCTTCCCTTGATCATCCCTACACAAAGTGTGAACTTTCTCTCCAAGATAGTCACCTATCTTTTTCACAAGTGCTAAAGATTTTTCTTTAGAAAGCATATTTTTCACTTCCTCATCCTCCCAAGCAGAAGAAGTTCCACGATACAACGGTATGGTAATATTATAGAACTCCTCTTCACTCATAGTCGTTCCCGTACAACTAACGTGCTTGTATCGACTCACTTCTCTGAACTTCTCTAATGTCATGGGAGCCCCCCAACCAAATACCCCTTCACCTTCTTTTTTTACATTCGTATCA
>JAWXVF010000038.1:0-19437 GCA_044425555.1 Eubacteriales bacterium | reverse complement strand
ATAGTATATTCGTTCCTCCTTGCTATGTAGTTGTAATGTTTTAGGGTCAAAGCAAGAAGTTGCTAATTCGATAGTAGATGAAAAATCAAAGATTTTCCTATTAGACGTTTAGAAACGTAGACTGTTACGAACTTATTTGCTTTGAATTCATCATAGTATAAACAGATGAAAATTGTCAAGTGTTTTTTTGTAAATTTCACAAATACTATGTAGATATGATTTCCCGTTACTGCATTCTTAGAATGTGATACTAATTGTCTGTCCTCTTTTTAATTAGTGCTTGAAACTCTTGCATATCCATATGTTGCTATGTTGTGTATCTACTTTTTTTTAATCTATCATAACAAATTTTAGAATAATCAAAAATAAAATTTAGGTTTCCTTATTTCTGTGGACTTTTCATTAGACTCATGGTATCCTACTAGTAGAAAATTAACGAATACACTATTAGAAATCGGAGGATTTTTCATGAAAACACACCTTGTAGCATGGAACTTTAAAGACACTCTATCTGCTTCTGAGAAAAAGCAATATGCTCTTCAACTAAAGACAGAGTTAGAAGCTCTACCATCTAGCATTTCAGAGCTTCTAGAATTAACAGTAACTACTGATTTAGAATCTACGAGTACTCACGAGATTATGTTGTACTCTACTTTTGCTGATTTGAATGCATTAGATCTTTATCAAAATCATCCAGATCACTTAGCTGTTGTTCCCTTGATTAAAGAAGTTTTAACTGATCGCATTTGTTTAGATTATTAGGAGGATTGTCATGGTCTATTTATTCTTAACAACAGGACACGAAACTGTAGAAGCCCTTACTGTAGTGGATTTATTAAGACGTGCTTCTATTCCCATTACTACCGTTTCCATAGAACCTATTTTACAAGTAACGAGTTCCTTAGATATGACCATTACTGCTGATAAGCTTTTTGATGATTGCGACTTTACAGATCTAGAAGCACTTATTCTACCAGGTGGTCCCGGACACACGAATCTCTTTCATCACAAAGGGTTAGCTTCTCTTATTACAACCACTTACGAGAACCAGAACCTTGTAGCCGCTATCTGTGCAGCTCCTAAGGTTCTTGCTTCGTTAGGAATTCATGTTCGCTCTACTATTTATCCGAGTTTAATAGAAGAGCTTCAAGATTACGTGCCTACTAATGTATGTATGGATGGTCATGTGATTACAGGGAATGCCTTGGGGGCAAGTATTGATTTTGCATTAGCGATTATTACTTATCTTAGAGATAAGGATACAGCCCTTACAGTAGCAAATGGTATTGTATATACTCCTACTTCTATTTCCTTGTAGGTCTAACTTTGTCTTGCAATTTCCTCTGCCACTTTCATACCATCCATGGCAGCAGACATAATACCACCAGCATAACCTGCCCCTTCTCCACAAGGATAGAGTCCACGAACTGTACTTTGTAACGTATCATCTCTAAGAATACGCACTGGAGAAGAGGTTCTACTTTCTATACCAGATACTATAGTATTTGGATCGGCAAATCCTTTGATTTTCCTATGAAATTGTTCCATTCCATTTAGAAATGCTTTATTACATTCCTCGCTCAACAACATTCTTAGATTGCTAGGCTCATACCCCCCTTTCATACATGGTAAATAAGTGAAATCTTCTATGTGAGAACTTCTATTTTCGATAAAATCTTCTAAGCGTTGAATAGGGATTCTTCCCTTACATAGTGCATACGCTTTTTCTTCTAATGCAATCTGAAACGCTACTCCTGCTAGTGGGTGATTACTTGGAAAATCTTTAGGAGTAACCCCTACAATAATGGCACTATTGGCATTTTGACTATCTCTCTTATGATAACTCATTCCATTAATAGCAAGTCTCTTCTCTTGAGAAGAAGCATTGACCACATAGCCTCCTGGACACATACAGAAGGAATAGATACCACGCTCCCCATAAGGATTAGCCACCAGTTTATATGCAGCTGTTGGTAAGAATTCCATCTGCTCTGTGGCATATTGTGATCTATTAATCAGTGCTTGTGGGTGTTCCACTCGAAACCCTACGGCAAAAGATTTGGCTTCCATAGGAATGTGATGTTCTTGTAACATGGTAAAAGTATCTCTAGCACTATGTCCAATTGCTAGAATCACTTGATTAGTAGACAAGATTTCCTCTCCATTGATTTCTACCCCCTCTATTTGATAACCATTAGAAGTTTCTTCTAAACGTAGATTAGTAACGGTCGTTGCAAATCGCACTATGCCACCAAAGCGAATAATTTCTTCTCTCATCTTCTCTACAATCGTAATGAGTAAGTCAGTCCCAATATGTGGTTTATTCTCATATAAGATTTCTTTAGGAGCACCAAATCGTACAAAAAGTTCTAAGACTTCTTTATTACGACCATATTTGTCTTTTACTAAGGTGTTTAGTTTGCCATCAGAGAACGTGCCTGCACCTCCTTCACCAAATTGTACATTTGAAGAAAGATTTAATGCTCTTGTTTCCCAGAATTCCTCCACATCTTTTAATCGTTGTCTTACACAATTACCACGTTCTAACAGAATCGGTTGATAACCATGTTTTGCCAACTCATACGCACAGAAAAGTCCTGCGGGACCAGAACCAACAATCACAGGAGATTGTAACATCTTCCCATTATTTGTTTTGGGAAATGTGTACATTATAGGTTTATACTTTGTAATGTTTTGTTTGGGATTACGTTTTAAAATGCGTTCTTCTTCACTTGCATCTTCTAACCCAACTATGATTGTATAACTATTGTATAACGTAGGTTTCTTTCTAGCATCTAAGGATTGTTTGATAATTTCCAATTGTTTGAGTTGGTGTAATTCAATTTTTAATAAAGTACATACTTTTTTAATTAATTCTTCTCTTGTATGCGGAATGAGAAGCTTCACTTGTGTTAGTTGTATCACATTAACCCTCCATTCTTTAACGTCTGCAATATTTGAACTTCATTATTTTTTTAATGCTTCTTAAGTATTTATAATGGTAAACTTGCATCTTTTCCTGCCACATACCCACTTGTCCATGCCCATTGCAAGTTGTAACCACCACAAATACCATCTACATCTACCATTTCTCCTATAAAGTAGATATTCTGACATAATTTTGACCTTAAGTTTTTATTCAACTCTTCTAGTAGAACTCCTCCACTACTAACTTGTGCCTTTTCATATGGGTTTGTTCCATGAATCTTTACTTCAAATCTTTGTAATGTTTGAAGTACTTCAAGTACTTTTTGAAGGGAGTAATTCTTTACTTTTTCACGAAATGGAATGTGTAATTCTTTTAAGAGAGGCAGAATTAATTTCTGATGCAACATTCCAAGAAAGAATTCTTCTATAGTTTGATTTTTATGTGTTTCATATCTTCTTTCTACAAATGACTCTAATTCTCCAGATTTTATATAGGGAAGAAAATTAATCAATACAGAAACGGATTGTTTGTTATCTAAGGCAATGGAAGCATCTCTACTTAATTGAAAAATAGCAATTCCCGATAATCCATAATCAGTTAATTGTAATTCTCCTTCTTCTACTCTTACTAACTCTCCCCCAATCTGCAAGGAGAGTATGGCTTGGGTTCGTACTCCTGCAACTGCTTTATTATACGTTGTTGTACTTCGTAATGCCACTAGCGATGGCAATTGCTTTTGCAGGGTATGTCCTATTTCTTTCGCAAGGTCATAGCCATTAGTTCTTCCGTTAATAGACGCATTAGCATTGCTACCACAAGCTACAATAACCACTTGGTATTGCTTACTAATCTTCTTTAAAGATGTAATCTCTGTGTCTGTATGTACGCTTACTTGCAGTCGTTCTAATTCATTACGTAATAATTCTAAAATGGTACTTGCTTGTTCAGAAACTGGATATAGGTTTCCGTTTTTTTCTCGAATACATAATCCTAACTCTTGAAAAAACACTTCCGTATCCTCTACATTATGTTGGCCAAACACTCCTTCTAACAAAGCTTTACGATTAGAGTGTTCGTCTTTGCAGTAATAGGCTTCATACGAAAAGTAGCGATTAGAAAAGTTACATTTCCCATTTCCAGTTGCTAAGATCTTCTTACCAATTCTATTATTCTTCTCATAAATGGTGACAGTACCTCCATTACGAGCTGCAATAATTGCAGCCATAATACCAGAAGCCCCACCACCAATAATCGCTATTTGCTTCATAAGGAACACATCCTTTCTTTATCTAGCGTTCTTTTTCTAATGTCTTTTTGTAACTATTTTCTTCTCTAACTAGAATAAGCTTCTAAAAAATTATATAATTCTGCTTCTGACTCTAATTTTTTAATCTGTACAATTTCTTCTTGAATATCAGTTGGTAAGGATTCAAATGAAATATCTGTACGCATATAAATAGTCTGTAAATCATGTTCATATACGATAACCGAACCTTCTTCCATACGTAAGTAATAATAGTCTGGTATTTCTACCTCTAATTCGACATAATAGGTCTTACGAATTACAATTTTCTCTGGAGAAAAAGACACAAGACTTGCACTCACAAACCCTTTTTGCTGATCAAGTAGATTAGGTGCAGTTGTATATAATGCTAGTTCTGCTTCTAATAATTCTCGATCTAGTCCAATGTATTTAGCAGGTAGCGCATCTATATTTTCTGTTATTTCTCCACTTACACTATCATACTCTTCTACTACATAGATTGTTCTATTATCAATTTTTAAATCTTGTGTAACTGCCACTTCTACTAATTCTTCTTCTAACAAAGCGACTTGCTTTGTTGATAATTCTTCTAATTTAGCTGTCACTGATTGAATCATACTTTCTTGTTGCATGGTAATTCCATGAGTATATTGTGTTAGATATAACTCTAATTCATTCTGAACTTGATTGTATACCATTGTGGAATACAATTGATTAGAGACAACTCCTAATAGAAAACCTACTACACCTATTGAAAAAAACAAACTACCTCGATACCAATAACTCATAACCATCTCCATTCCAAGTAATACCTTTTATTACTTCTAAATTCTTTAGGTTATTTCTATAACTATTTGCATTCATAGAATATTTTGAAATCCCCTTTGGTACTAGTATCCGCTTATTTTATTTTTTTCATTCATAGAATCAAACAATAATCCATTTATTTTTTTAAGAAAGGTTCTAAGAAACGACCACCAGGAATAGCCAACAATTCCCTTTTTGTAATACCTCGCATTTGTATTAGTAAGATCAAATAGGTGAGTCCACCAATCAGACATATCACCCCCATTATCCCCACTTCTATCAACTTATGTTCCCTAGGAATTATGGTAGATAGGGTAACTAATCCAACTAAAATTATTCCCATTCCCAAAGCAGCTATGGTGGATACTATGACTACTCGCTTCATTGCTATATGTGTACGTAGATGTCTTCTTAATGAGAATCCATTTAACAAGCACATACATAGGGAAAATACAATTTTAGAATATACTACTGCATAGATTCCTAAATCTGTCATGGTCAGTAATGCATACAACGTAAGTAAGTGAATTATAAGAGAACTAATTGCATTGATAACTGGAATATGCATTTTATTAATTCCTTGTAATATACCATTTGTCAATGTAGAAATAGAGTAAAAGATAATTGAAATAGATCCAACTTGCAATAATCCAGATGCTAGTTGTGTAGAATCATTAAATAGTAGATGCAACATATCTTTTGCTAAGATCATAAATGCTACTGCACAGGGAATGGCAATAATCACTGTTAATTTCGTTACTTTTTTAATCTGTAGACCTACTTCACTCCATTCTCCTCTTGATACACTCTTAGTAATAGCAGGTACTGTAGCAGCACATAAGGCACTAGAAAATGCAATAGGAATATTCGTTAATACATTATACTTTCCTGTATAGATTCCCCAATGAACCGTCTTAATATCTTCTAATCCTTTTGCAATCATAACCTGATTGTAGATTCTTTGATCTAAAATATTGCTAATATTATAAATAGCAGTACTTAATATAATAGGCACAATAATTGCAAATATCAATGGTAGAATAGTATAATACGATTCTACTGTTTTGCTACGATCTCTTAAAATCTTCTTATGTAAAGGTCTACGATAAGCAGCATATGTTAAGGATAAGATTAGTAATCCAATTATAGCACCTACAAAAGGTCCAAAAGAACCTCCCGCAGCACCATAAGCTGCTGCATAATATTCATTATCTAATAATTCGCCTACTACCACTCCATACTCAAATAAAATTGTGGCACCCATAAGACTTGCAATAACGGTAAATATTTGTTCGAAAACTTGTGATAATGCTGTTGGAATCATAGTTCCAATTCCTTGAAAATAGCCTCTAAGAACCCCCATAATGGCTACTACTAAAAGAGTTGGTGCTAATACTTTTAATGCTAATCCACTCATTGGTTCTAACATAATAGGTCCTGCTAAGTAATCTGCAAATAGATAGACTAATATGGAAGCAATTGCTCCAGAAACCACAGCAAACAATAAAGATGCTTTTAAAATTCTATTAGCGTTTTTATATTGTCCAACTGCTATACGAGAAGAAACCATTTTCGATACTGCTGTGGGCAAGCTATAAGAAGAAATAAGTAACACAATAGAGTAGATTTCATAAGCTGCAGCATAGAAACCATTTCCTCGGTCTCCAATTATATTGGTAAGCGGTATTCTTTTTACAAGTCCTATGACACGTACCAATATCCCAACAACTGCTAAAATACTACCTTGTACAATAAATTGATTTGTATTTTTATTTCTTCTATTTCGTTCTTTAGACATTCAATTTCTATTCCTATCTTTATAACTCTCTCCCTATTCCTAATAGTTCAAGAACTTTCTTTTGCTTCGCTTCCATTTCTAAACGATCTATTTCCTCTATATGGTCATACCCCACTAAATGCAACATACTGTGCACCATTAAAAAGGCAAACTCCCGTAACACACTATGTCCATATTCTCTAGCCTGTTCTATCATGGTATCATATGAGATCATAATATCCCCTAGTATCAATTCTCCAGAATCCCAATTAAAATACTCTCCTTGTCTCTCTTGCCCTTCTAAGAAAGAAAAATTAGATGGTTCTTGAAACTCCATTGCAGGAAAGGAAAGAACATCTGTGGAGGCATCTATTTTTCGATATTCCTTATTATGTTCTCTAATTCCTTCCTTATCCGTGATTAATAGATTACATTCTATTTCATAGGGACAATCTTCTATCTCTAGAACAGCTCGTATAATTTTCTCACCTACTTCTTGAATAGAAAAATCAACAGTGGCTTCTACCTCTAACTCAACATAAAAAGTCATAATATAGTCCCTCACCTTTTAATATTTTCACCATCTCTTTAAATTCATAAATACTTAAATCTGTTTGATCAAATCGACCAGCTTCATACTCCTTCTTCATATAATTGGAAATAATTAAATTATAATTAAGAGATTCCTCTGGCACTTCTTTACTTTTATTCATCTGATGAATCTTTCCAATAATGGTAATTAACTCATAACATATAGTGACTAAGGTAGCTTCTTTCGTAAATAATTCTTTAGAGAATAATACTTCTTCTACCAAGCTGATAATTTCATTTGGAAAATTTTCTTTGCGTAAAGATTTTTGAAATTTTTCTCTATCAAAGTTCTCTCCATACAATACATTCACATGACCATAATAAGCACAAGATTTTAATCTGGTTAGATCTAACTCTAACTTTTGTCCAATACGCTCCACTAAATATGCGGTATGAATAGATGCCATATACGTCTCTGGTGCTTTTTCTTTTAGCTTAACCATCAAATGATACGTTTGATCGTTAATATTTAATAACTTATCATGAAATTGATAGACAACAGTAGCACTAAATTGCTTTAGAATAATCAATAGTAACAACGTTGTAAGAAATAAGTTAATTATAGGGATTAAAAAGAGATTAATAGACATGACTTCACTAGTAAACATAATAATCATTGCAGTCATCATAGTAATCTGTGCACATACCGTAATCATAATAGGTCTAATTACTTCAAAACGTTCATCTAAATAGCGAAATGCAAATAATACTACCATATTGCAGATAAAAAATAAAGCAAATACTTCTGCAGCTTCTCCAATTAAAAGAACTGTTTGGATTAATAAAAATGTACTACTTACAAATGCAATATAACGATTAGAAAACAACATTAGTGCTACCGAAATCGCAGGAAAAAACCAAGATGTTACAGGTAATAATGGGAATGCTAATGCCACAACATAACAACAAAAATACACGATAATAAATCTCATTTCATACAAATCATTATCGTATAACAATCCCATCACACTTTTTTCTTGCAAATAAATAAAGATAATAAAAGCATTTCCTATTCCAGACATTACTAGCAGGCTAAAGAAGCGATTTACATTCAATCCCCATAATAATGCTGCCCCATACGTAAGTGCAATGGTTATTATATACAACAACAAAAACTCAAAAGCAATTAGTACTTTTGACTTTTTGCCATTTTTCTTATCCATCTCGTTTGGCTCACCTAAAATTTGTGTACTCGTTGGTTCTACTCCTAATTCTGAAAGTACCTTTGTATTTGTTTCCATGAATTATTCTTCCTCATATTCTTTTGTAGAACTTGGTGGCAATTCAGCTTCTAGCAATTGCATATCTACTGATATGGTTTGAATACAGGATTCTAATAAGATATATTCTCCTTTTGCAACCATTTTCTCATCTACCACTTCTATTTTAACATTATTTGACAGAATTTGGATACCCTTTTCTATTAAACTTTTATGAAATAAGTCCATTTTCTCCATTAAAACAGTTGTTGCTTCTTCTTCTGTACGAAATAATTGTGTTTTATGGTATTCACTTACTTGTGTACTACCATAATAAATAGGGAGGTAAAAGTGATCTAATATTTTCACTTGATGTTTTAAAGTATAATAATCATATTGTAAGTACGTATTTTTCTTGCCCGTTAGATAAAAGATTCGCTCTCCTATTTCTACAAAATAATTACTATAAGCATTGTCTGTGTAAACAATTGTATCATAAACTAACTCTACTTCCTCTTCATAGGGATACGTAGTCTGTATGGTAATACTTGCATCAGAATTGGTATATTGATACGTTAGTAAGGTACCATCGTCTTGATAAATAGGAATATTTCCTTCTACTAAACATTGTCCTACTTCTACTATATCCCCCTCTTTTACAAGGGGAATCCCAGCTCTAGTAATGATACTTGCTATCACACCTTCTTTCGTAGTTACCAAATTTGTACAAACATCTGCTCGAATCTTATTTTGCTCTTGTTGCTGTTTTAATACATCACTTTCATGATATTCATTCTCTTTTACAGAAATTACTAACTTCGTACCCTCTATTCTTACTGATACCCATGAAATCAGTTCAAAATCTTTTAATACGTCTTCTTCTAAAACTTTTAATTCTAATATTGCCTTAGCAGTTCCATAATATACATTCTGTTCTTTCAGATACGATAATAAATATTCATCTGTTATTGCGATATTCCCTTCGAATTCAAATCCCCATATATAATTAGAAAGACGAATCAATAAGAATACAATAGCAACCATACCAATTAGAAATACTTTTCGTTTAACAAGTCTAGGGAAAAGAAAGGGAAGTCCGTATTTTTCTAAAATACTTACCTTGGTATTGGTTTTTCTAAGAAAAGGTTTTATTCGAAAAAAAGAACGAACGGACATACACATTACATAATCTCCATGATGATTTTCAATATCCCATAGTAGAATATGATGATTGGAACACAGATTCATAAATCGCTCAGGAGAGTATCCTGCGATACGTATTTTAACGAATCCTTGTAAAAATTTATAGAAAGAAATCAAAGATATTACCTCCACACCAAGAGTTCTTATCAATCAACACATTATAAATAACTAACCGATTGAATTCTACCTGTAATCTTCATGTCTTCATTGGTGTAATAGTTAATAGATAGCTTCTTTCCTAACACTTGAATCTGTGACGTTTTTCCTTGAATCAAAATATATTCTTCTGTATAATCTAAAATCCCTTTATAATTCTCAATGATTACTTCCATATTTCCAATCATTGTTACTAAGCTTGCTCCTAACATAAAATCTCTTGGCAAAGATAAGGAATCTATCATATCTAATTGTTTCTGTTTGATTGTTGACTTAAACGGCTTCTTCATACCTCCATTATATGTACTATATTGGTAACTCATTCCAATTATTTTATGGAGCAATAATCCCTTGAATTAACTCTCTCTTTGCTGGTAGCTCTTCCGAAAATTGATAAGCTTGATAAAATCGTTTCGTAGCCGTTTCTACCTTAGCTTGATCATTTCCATGAATAGTGGCTAGACAATCTCCTGCTCTTACGTAATCTCCTACTTTAGCTTGTAAGACAATCCCTACAGAAAGGTCTATTTCACTTTCTTTCGTTTCTCGACCTCCGCCAAGAATTAAGGAACAAATCCCCACTTCATCACAAGCAATATGTTGTACATACCCTTCTGTTTTTGAAGGAATCTCTTGTACGATAGAAGCTTTTTCAAATAATTCTGTATTATATACAAGAGAAGAATCACCACCTTGTGCTTCTATAAACTTCGCAAACTTCTCTAAAGCACTTCCATTTGTAATAGTTTCTTCTAATAATTTACGTGCTTCTTGAGCTGTATTCGATTTTCCTGCTATGGTCAACATATAAGATCCTAATGTAAGGCATACTTCTAACAAGTCCTTAGGTCCTCTTCCTTGCAGTGTTTGAATGGCTTCTATCACTTCTAATGAATTTCCTACTCCATATCCAAGTGGTTGATCCATATCAGAGATAATCGCTACCGTCTTACGTCCTGCTCCATTTCCAATTTGTACCATTTCTTTAGCAAGAGCGAAGGAATCTTCTTTTGTTTTCATAAAGGCACCACTGCCAGTCTTTACATCAAGTACAATTCCATCTGCTCCTGCCGCTAACTTCTTGCTCATAATAGAACTTGCTATCAAAGACATTTGATCTACCGTTGCTGTCACATCTCGTAAGGCATATAACTTCTTATCAGCAGGTGCTAAATCAGCGGTTTGCCCCATAATGGCAATGCCAATTTCATTGACATTTTGAATAAAGGTATCTACTGAAATATCTGTATGAAATCCTTCAAAGCACTCCAATTTATCAATGGTTCCTCCTGTATGACCCAATCCTCTACCACTCATCTTAGCAACTGGAATTCCAAGGGCAGCCACCATTGGAGTTAATACAAGAGAAGTTTTATCGCCTACACCACCTGTGCTGTGCTTATCTACTTTGAAGCCTTGTACACTTGATAGATCAAGTAAATCACCACTTTCTGCCATTGCCATGGTTAATGCAATAGTTTCAGATTCTTCCATTCCTTGGAAAAAGATTGCCATCATCATAGCGGACATTTGGTAATCTGGAATGGTTCCATTAGTATAATCTGTTACCATGTATTGAATCTCTTCCTTGGTCAGGATTTCCCCATTTCTCTTTTTCGTAATAATATCATACATTCTCATTTTGTAATTCCTCTTTTCTAGCTTAAATTTCCTTATTTATGATACGGTTCATTTTTCATAATTCGAAATCCTCGATAAATTTGTTCTAATAAAATGACTCTCATCAATTGATGGGGAAATGTCATCTTAGAAAAACTTAATTGTTCGTCTGCTTGCTCAATGATTTCTTTCCATAAGCCTAAGGAACCTCCAATAATAAATTGAATATGACTGGTTCCATAAGTTCCTAATTGCTTCAAGTGAGTAGCAAAACCAACTGAATCACATTGCTGTCCATCAATGGTAAGTACCATTTTATAAGCTTCTTCCTTACAATGTTTCTGTATTCGTTCGCCCTCTTTCTTTAGAAGTAATTCTTCTTCTACTTGACTTAATCCATCAGGTGTATGTTCATCACTTACTTCTATAATGGATAAATTGCAATAACGAGACAAACGTTTTATAAATTCTTCAATGCTTTCTCTATAAAAAGATTCTTTCACTTTCCCTACACATATAATTGTTATCTTCACTCTGTTTCCCATTCTGGATATAGTTCTATGTAATACGCATCAATAATATCTAAAAGGAGCATATCATCCATGTTCATAAATCGCCCATTAATTAATCGACTTAATATTTCTGAGCGATTATAATACAATACACTTTCATCATCATCGTACTCTAAACCTGACCCTTCTAAAAAGACTCGATATTCTTCTTCTAATAAAGATTTTGTAATAGATTGTCTACACCACTCTAAAACTTCCCTTGCAATGACTTTTTCTTGTTCTACTTCTTTTACTATTTTCTTATAATCTTTCATAGATATAATACCTATTAAAAAGCAGAATATTCCTATTAACCCCACAATAGTACCTGTAATATTCTTCGATAACTGAAAAATAGAAAAAGGAATCACACCACTGTAACATAAGACACCAATCATCATACCAATGCCGCCTATTATCATCATGGTAAGTGCAAATTCTTTTCTATCTTCTGCCTGTTCGCTTTTCCAATAACGCATATGCTTCTCCATAATGGTATTCCTCCTTAATCTTTCTTCTGCCTCTAAGTGTTTATATTATCATATTCCTATCCTTTTTCCCTTTCATGATTACTTAAGTATTCATGAATTCCTCTCGCTGCTGTTTTCCCAGCTCCCATAGCAAGAATAACTGTGGCCGCTCCAGAAACTGCATCTCCTCCTGCAAATACACCTTTTTTACTAGTCTCTCCTGTTTCTTCATTCACAATAATACAATCCCATTTGTTGGTTTCTAGCCCTTTTGTAGTCGTACGAATCAATGGATTTGGTGAAGTTCCAAGAGACATAATCACCACGTCTACATCCATTACAAACGCAGAACCTTCTTGTACAATTGGTCTTCTTCTTCCAGATGCATCAGGTTCCCCTAACTCCATACGAACACATTTCATGCCAGTTACCCAACCTTCCTCATCATGTAGAATTTCAGTTGGATTGGTTAATAACTCAAATATAATTCCTTCTTCTTTAGCATGGTGGACTTCTTCCACACGAGCTGGTAACTCTTCTTCACTTCTTCTATAGACAATACTTACCTTCGCCCCTAAACGCAATGCTGTTCTAGCTGCATCCATGGCAACATTTCCACCACCAATAACGGCTACGTGTTTCCCTACCATAATAGGAGTTTTGGCTTGCTTTTTAAAAGATTTCATTAGATTACTTCTTGTTAAGTATTCATTAGCGGCAAATACACCATTAGCTTGTTCACCCTTAATTCCCATGAATTTTGGAAGACCTGCACCAGAACCAATAAAGACAGCTTGAAAACCTTCTTCTTCCATTAATTCATCAATGGTAACGGATTTTCCAATAATACTGTTCGTTTCAATTGTAACACCCAGTGCTTTTACATTATCAATTTCCGTCTGGACAACAGTTTCTTTTGGCAAACGAAATTCTGGAATTCCATAGACTAATACGCCACCAACCTCATGTAATGCTTCAAAGATAGTAACGCTATATCCTAATTTAGCAAGATCTCCTGCACAAGTAAGACCTGCTGGTCCAGATCCAATAACTGCTATTTTCTTACCATTTAGATGCGAAGGCTTCTTCGGTGCAATCTGATGTTCTCTTGCATAATCTGCAACAAATCGTTCTAATTTCCCAATAGAAACAGGATCCCCCTTAATTCCACGAACACAGACCCCTTCACATTGTGTTTCTTGAGGACAGACACGACCACATACGGCGGGTAAGGCAGAGGATTCTGATATAACTTCATAGGCGATTTCCATATTCCCACTTGCCACTTCTTGAATAAATCTTGGAATTTCAATAGATACGGGGCAACCATTTCTACATGGTTCATGTTTACAATTAATACATCTTTTTGCTTCTTCCATGGCTTGTTCTGTGGTATATCCCATACAGACTTCTTCAAAATTTTTCGCTCTAATAGATGGATCTTGTTCTGTCACAGATACTTTATCCAATACATTACTCATCTTAAACACCTCCACTCTGTCCACACGTACACTTACTTGCCATTCTCTCTTGTTCTCTTAAGTAATCGCTATTTTCTTGTGATTTATAGATACGTTGTCGTTTCATTGCTTCATCAAAATTTACAAGATGACCATCAAATTCAGGACCATCTACACACGCGAATTTCACTTCTTTTCCTACTGTTACACGACAAGCTCCACACATTCCTGTTCCATCTACCATAATTGGATTTAAACTTACTATGGTTTCTAAGTTATACTTCTTAGTTACTCCACAAACAAACTTCATCATAATCATAGGACCTATGGCAATACAAACATCATAAGATTTTCCTTCTTTTTCAATTAAATCTTCAATCGTTTGTGTTACTAGTCCTTTTCTTCCATAAGAGCCATCATCTGTGGTAATATATAGATTACCAGCTACGGCTTCCATTTCTTCTTCTAGAATTAAAATATCTTTGTTTTTCGCTCCTACAATCACATCTGCGTCAATTCCATGCTCATGCAACCACTTTACCTGTGGATAAACAGGTGCAGTTCCAACTCCTCCTGCAACGAATAGAATCTTTTTCTTCTTCACTACTTCCAAATCATCTGTAACTAATTCCGAAGCACAACCTAGCGGTCCTACAAAATCAACAAAAGAATCTCCTTCTTCTAAAAATTTCATACGAAAAGATTCTGCTCCCATTACTTGAAATACGATGGTAACCGTACCTTTTTCTCTGTCATAATCACAGACAGTAAGTGGAATCCTCTCTCCTTCTTCATCAATACGAACCATAATAAATTGACCTGGTTCGCAAGATTTTGCTACTCTTTTTGCTTCTACGGTCATAAGAAAAATCGTGTCGTTTAGTTGTTCTTTCTTGATAATCTGATACATAATCTTCTTCCTTACTTGTATGATAACTCTATTAACAGAACTTCCTATCATACGTTCCTTTCTCTCAATTTATAATTTATAATATAAAATATTATATCCTGATATTCATTTACCATATAACAGAATTACAATGGCATTTCTCCATATCCACTTGTAGAACTCCATACAGCCCTTGTAATCTCACCAGTATACACATCTATAAAATATTCATTACCCGTTCGATGAACACTTCCTTGTCCATCATCATAGATTTCGATGGCTAAATATCGTATAGTTCCATTTACTAAAACAGCACTGTTACACGAAGTTGCTACCGTTCCTGATAATGCTCCATATTCAGAATTTTCTAATTGAATCTGTTCAAAAATATATTGATCCACCAATTCTCTAGCTTGATTCACTGAATAAGTTGCTTCTAATGATAAGTTAAATGTGCGACTAATCACTTCACTAGATACCCCTTTTTCATCAATTGCAACAAATTGATACGTGTGTTTACCTAGAAGCATTGGAATGGGTTTATAATAAATAGAGCTGTTTTGTGTGGGAACACCCCCATCTATAGTATAATAAATTGTCGTATCACTCGTATTTTTACTTGCTCGTATAAGACTTGGAATCTCATAATCACCTGTATATAATTCTAAGTCTGGAGCAATGGGTGCTGGTAATTCTACAATGTATGTTTGGCTTATCACATCACTCATTACACCAAATTCATTTTCATAAGTAGCTCTCACTTCATACGTACCATCTTCTAGGAAAATAGGAGATTGATATATATAATCTGACGTAGTAGGATTACTTCCATCTAATGTATAATATATAGTTCCTGAAGCATTCGCTAATAATTTTAAAGGTACTACCTCTACAAATACACCTCCTCCTATACTAAAGTCTGGTACATCTGCTAAATACTGTTGAAAATTTTGTTTCATGGTCATATCAGTTGATTGTTCTAATAATTCATAAATCAATTCATACTCTTTCTTACTCTCATATATTTTAATTAAAGTCTCGTATACTTCTCTTAATTCTCCACCCGTTCGAATGGTATCTAATAACAATATGATTGCCTCATCTTCTCTCTGTAAGGCACAATACGTATTTGCTAACATTAATTTAGCCTTAGGGTCTATTCGATCTATCGTGATGGCTCGTTCTAAATGAGAAATTGCATTCTCATACTCTTCTTGACTAATCAACTCCCCCGCCTTATTAACTTGGTATTCATAAGAATGATTACGTGAATTAATGGTTACAGTAGCCATTCCTATACCTGATAATGCTAACAAGATTCCAATAGTTAAAGCAATACGATACTTTCTAGAAAAACGACTCGTCAAGATTTTCTCTTGTAATACTTCTTCTGCTTGACTCTTCTCTAATTCATTTTCTAATGCAAGATGATCTATTTGAGACGTATCGTCCTCTAGTGCTATTGCTTTTAATACTTTATCGACTTCTTCTATTTTGTATTCTGGAACGAGATGAATTTCCTGTCCACAAGAAGGACAATACATTAATTCTTCTTCCATTTCAAAATCACAATTCATACACTTCATTTTCTATAATCCTCATCTTTACTTTTCTCTAATTATATCAACAAGTTTAGAAAAAGTATCGCTTTCTTCATAGGTCTAGCGTGTGTACACAATTATTCATAAGCATAGCAATGGTCATGGGACCTACTCCACCTGGTACTGGTGTAATAGCACTACAAATAGGTGCTACTTCCTCATAATAAACATCGCCACACAATTTATTAGAATCATCTCTATGGATTCCTACATCTATTACTACGGCACCTTCTTTGATGTAATCTTTTGTAATCATCTTAGGTCTACCTACTGCAACTACCAAAATATCTGCACGTTTACACACTTCTTGTAGATTCTTTGTTTTAGAATGTGCTATAGTTACTGTTGCATTTTCTTGTAATAATAAAAGTGCCATTGGTTTGCCAACAATATTACTTCTACCAATTACCACACACTCTTTCCCAGTTATCTCAATATTGGAACGTTTTAATAATTGAATAACACCTGCTGGTGTACAGGAAGTGAATCCTTCTTCTCCAATACACAATGCCCCTACATTCAGAGGATGGAATCCATCCACATCTTTTGTGGGTAGAATCGTATGTAACACCACTTCTTCATGAATATGCTTTGGTAATGGAAGTTGTACAAGAATACCTTGTACTGATTGGTCCTCATTTAAGTTCTTTATTAATTCTATTAATGCTTCTTGAGTAGTAGTTTCTTCTAATTCATACGATTTTGATTCTATTCCTATATATGCACAAGATTTTTTCTTATTCGAAACATACACACTAGAAGCTGGGTCATTTCCTACTTGTACTACAGCAAGACATACCTTTTCTCCTTGTGCTTTTCTAAGAGTAACTTTTTCTTTTAATTCATCTTTCATTTCTTGTGCAATCTGTTTTCCATCTATTATTAGTGTATTATTTATTTCCATATAAACGCTCCTATTTCCGGTTAGAATAAACCAATAATCTTACCATTGCAATCTACATCTATTTGATGTGCTGCGGGTGTCTTTGGTAACCCTGGCATAGTCATTACATTGCCTGTTAATACGACTACAAATCCTGCACCTGCTGATACATATACTTCTCGTATGGTGATTTCAAAATCAGTTGGTCGTCCTAATAAAGTAGAATCATCCGATAAAGAATATTGCGTTTTAGCCATACAAACAGGAAGTTTTCCAAACCCTAACTCTTCTAATCTATCTAATTGATTCAAAACTGTTTTCGAAAAATTCACACCACTTGCACCATAGATTTCTTTTGCCACCACTTGAATCTTTTCTTGCAAAGGCATATCATCTGGATATAATGTTTGAAAATTCGCTTCTGTTGTCTCTAAAGTATCTAAAACAGCTTGTGCTAACAAAATACCACCTTCTCCACCTTGCTCCCATACCTTGGCAAGGGCAAATTTACAATTATTATCTTTACAAAATTGTTCTATATAAGCCAATTCTGTCTCTGTATCACTTACAAAAGCATTTAATGTAACTACAATAGGAACTCCATATTTCTTTAGGTTCTCTATGTGTTTGCCTAGGTTTACAATGCCTTTTTGTAATGCTTCTATATTTTCTTCATTTAAGTCTTTTTTTTGTACACCACCATTATATTTTAAGGCACGAATTGTCGCCACTAAGACTACAACATCTGGTGCAATGCCCGAATTTCTACACTTAATATCAAAAAACTTTTCTGCTCCTAGATCTGCACCAAATCCAGCTTCTGTAACAACGTAATCCACCATTTTCAATGCCAGTTTAGTCGCTCTTATACTATTACATCCATGTGCAATGTTGGCAAATGGACCACCATGAATCAATGCAGGTGTATGTTCTAATGTCTGAATTATATTAGGCTTCATAGCGTCTTTTAGCAAGGCAACCATAGCACCAACCCCATTTAATTCACTTGCTGTAACAGGCTCTCCTTGCACGGTATAACCAACAATCATACGTCCTAATCGTTCTTTCAAATCGTCTAAATCCTCTGCCAAGCAAAGAACTGCCATAATCTCAGAAGCTACTGTAATTACAAAGTGATCCTCTCTTACGAATCCATCCATTTTACTACCTAATCCGACTACTACATTTCGTAATACACGATCATTCATATCTAAGCATCTTTTCCAGACTACTTGCCTAGTATCAATTCCTAATTCATTTCCTTGTTGAATGTGATTATCTACTAATGCTGCCAACAAATTATTCGCGGATGTAATTGCGTGAAAATCACCTGTGAAATGTAAGTTCAAATCCTCCATAGGTACTACTTGTGAGTATCCTCCACCTGCTGCTCCTCCTTTTACACCAAAACAAGGACCAAGAGAAGGTTCTCTAAGAGCAATAATCGACTTTTTATTCAGCTTTCCAAGTGCTTGCCCAAGTCCAACACTCACCGTAGTTTTTCCCTCACCTGCTGGTGTAGGATTAATAGCAGTCACCAAGATTAATTTTCCATTTTCATTGGATTCTACAGATTGTAAATATGTTTCTGATATTTTGGCTTTATAAGTTCCATATAATTCTAAGTGTTCTTCCAAAAGTCCAATCTTCTTTGCTACTTTAGTAATTGGTACCATATTCGCTTCTTGTGCGATCTGAATATCTGTTAACATACTACTTCTCCATTCTTATACTTACTATTTATACTTTACTCATTACCTTCTACGGAATCCTTATCCATTCCCATGTACTCTTCAAATTCTTCCATAGTCATTAGCACTTTTCTAGGCTTCGTTCCCTCTTCTTCGCCTACAATCCCCTCTAATGCTAATTGATCCATAATACGTGCAGCACGATTGAATCCAATCTTAAAGACACGTTGCAACATTCCAATAGAAGCTTTTTCTTTTTTAATCACAAATCTTGCAGCTTCCTCAAAATGTTCGTCTACCTCATTTGATGCAGTTCCTCCATTACTAGCACCACTTGCCTCTACCG
>JAWXVF010000037.1:0-19592 GCA_044425555.1 Eubacteriales bacterium | reverse complement strand
AAGATAGCGTGTCCAGCTTCATGATAAGCTGTTATTTTCTTTTCTTCATTGGAAATAATTCGACTTTTCTTCTCAGATCCAATTCCTACTTTAATAAATGAGCGTTCGATATCTGATTTCTGAATAAAAGATTGTCCTTGCTTTGCTGCAAAAATAGCAGCTTCATTTAATAAATTCTCAAGATCTGCACCCGTAAATCCCGCGGTAGTCTGTGCAATCTGCTTAAAATCTACATCTTCCGCAATAGATTTATTCTTTGCATGAATCTTTAAAATATCTTCGCGTCCACCCACATCTGGAGTGCCAATCGTTACTTTACGGTCAAAACGTCCCGGACGTAAAATAGCCGGATCTAAAATATCCACACGGTTGGTTGCGGCTAATACGATAATACCTTGATTAATTCCAAAACCATCCATTTCTACTAATAATTGGTTTAATGTCTGTTCTCTTTCATCATGTCCACCACCCATTCCAGTACCACGTCTTCTAGCTACTGCATCAATTTCATCTATAAAGATTACACTAGGTGCATTCTTCTTCGCCTCTTCGAATAAATCACGCACTCTTGAAGCACCCACTCCTACAAACATTTCTACAAAATCAGAACCCGAAATACTAAAAAATGGAACACTCGCTTCACCCGCCAACGCTTTTGCAAGTAATGTTTTTCCAGTTCCAGGACGTCCTTCTAACAATACTCCTTTTGGAATTCTAGCACCTATTTGCGTATATTTATCCGGAGACTTTAAGAAATCTACTATTTCTTCTAAATCTTCTTTTTCTTCTTTTAAACCCGCAACATCTTTTAACCGAATGTTTAGATCCTCCACATTCAGTTTTGCTCTACTCTTGCCAAAGTTCATCATCTTATTATTCGCTCCTCCACCAGAACTTCTCTGAGACCGAATTAAGACTAGCAAAAATATCAAAACTGCTACACAACTAAGAATGGTAAACCCATACTCTTCTATAAAAGTAGCTTGCGGAATATTTTCTACTTTAGGGTCTAAACCTGCTTGTCGTATGACATCTTCTATTTCTGTCAAATCCGAAACATAGAAGTATGTTGAACTTTTTTCTAAATAAACAACCACTTCACCAGTTGGTACCTCTTTATTAGGCTTTAAAATAACACTTTGTACTATCCCATCATTTAAATCTCTAATAAATTGACCTTGCGTATACGTACTATTTTCAACACCATATGCGGAATATGTATGTACAATAAAAAACATCATAATTACTACTAGAAAATAAATTCCAAGTGCCTTCATATTTCTATTCAATGTATTACTCTCCTATCCTTTGCTATGATAACTCTACTACACCTATATATGGTAGATTTCTATATTTTTGTTCATAATCTAATCCAAATCCTACTACGAATTCATCAGGAATTTGAAACCCAGTATAATCCACTTTCACTTCAATTACACGTCTGCTCGGCTTGTCCAACAAAGTGCATAGACCTAAGCTATTTGGTTCTCTTTTTTCTAACATTTCCAGTAGATAACTTAAGGTTCTTCCAGAATCTACAATATCCTCTACTACTAAAACATCTTTCCCTTTTAAAGGCTCATCTAAATCCTTAATAATTTTAACAATTCCACTTGATTCTAATTCATCACCATAACTAGATACTGACATAAAATCAATAGATACAGGAACCGTTATATGCTTTGATAATTCTGTTGCAAAGTAAGCACCACCTTTTAAGACACAAATTAGATGAATTTCCTTCCCTTCATAATCCTTACTAATTTGTACTCCCATTCTACGAATTTTTTCAGTCATTTCTTTCTCTGAAATCATTTCTTTAATTGTTATCGTCATTTCTACCCTTTCTCCCTTGTATGTCTTCCCTTAATCTTACTTCTAATATTCTAGTTGTTTGAGAAGTAACTTTATAATACTCACTGATTCGCCCACCTATTACCCACATAATATGACTCCCATCAGCCAATAATAGCTTCTCATCTCGTATTTCCTTGGAGATTTTAGCCGTTATCATATACCTATTAAGTGATTTTCTCGATAATGGGTCATTAAGTGCAATGTAATCACCTTCTCGTCTTGTTCGAACCAAAATTATCTCTTTTATTCTATCATAATCAAAGCATTTCGTATATGCTTTTTCTTCTATATTTATTGTTTGGCTTATCCCACAATTGTATACCGAAAAAGAAATTTCCTTTCTTCCTAATAGTGTTAATGTAGAAGGAAAATTTATTACTTCAAATTCCAAAATTTCTTTTTCCTCCACTACTTCACATTTTCGGTAAATACATAGCCTTTGATACTCTCTTTTTCCAATCACTTTATAAGGCAACATGACATATTTCCCTACTTCCTTATATAGCAATCCTAAGACAGCCTTGATATGTTTCATAGTAAAATTTTTGTGCTGACCACTACATTGATATAAAATCTTGCGAACCAAATATTGTTGTATAATGGCATCATAACCCTTCAATGATTCTAGATTCATACCATAATGATTTTCTGTAAACGTCACACAAGCTTCATATGCCATATCCACTTGTTTCATCAAATACGTTTCTACTTCCTCTAATATAGTAGCCGTTTCATTCATATGTTCAATTGTTTTATCATTTACCATCTCCATACACGGTACAATCTTGTGCCGTATCTGGTTTCTTGTATAATCCTTTGAAAAATTACTTTGATCAGTACAATATTCCACATTTCTCTCTTTTAAATATTCTTCAATTTCTATGCGATTTAAACAAAGTATAGGACGTATTATATTCCCCCGACACGGCAACATACTTTGTAGACCCGTTAGGCCTGTACCTCTCGTCAAATGAAAAATCATAGTTTCTGCACGATCATTTTGATTATGGCCCACCGCTATTTTGCAGTGACTATCCTTTGTAAGTTCTTGAAATAATTGATTAAATGCTTCATAGCGAATTATTCTTCCCGCTTCTTCTTCTGATATGTGATGCTCTTTTGCATAAGTTCGTACATCTTCGCTCACATAATGATAAGGAATTATATTTTTCTTACAATATTCTTTCACAAAACTCGCTTCTTCTATGGCTTCTTCTCGTATTTGATGATTTACATGTATTACATGAATCTTTAAATTCCAATGACCTTTTAGCTCTAATAACATATTTAAAAGGCACATAGAGTCAGGACCTCCCGATACACCTACAATAAGGCAATCCCCCTCCTCAATCATCTGATATTTTTCTATATACACTTGTACTTTACTAATCATTTATCCCTCATTATTATCATTTATACTCGTTTGTTTCCCAGACTCCTATGACCATAACACTCATATCATCTTTAATTCTACCTTCACTAAAACGAATCGCACATTGTATTAAGTAATTAGCAATCTCTTGTGGATTTTTTATTTCCATTTCTTGTATCATATCTACTAATTGGATTTCATTATCCTCACGTGAGAGTGCGTCTAAGATTCCATCTGAAATCAAAATAATGTAATCACCATCTTTTAACTTCATGTAATTAGTCTTCACCTCTATTTGACTAAATACACCTAGGGGTAAGGTAGATGCTTCTATTTGTTCTGTCTTATTAACTCTTTTTATATAAGTAATAGAAGAACCAACCTTCATCAAATTCATCGTACCTGTGTACAGATCTAATTCACAAACATCAAGTGTTGACATATTTTCACGCTCACTAGATGCAATTAACACCCCATTCGTAATTTGTATCGCCATCTCTTTAGAAAATCCAGCTTCTAATAACTTTTCCATTAATTCTACTACTTCTTCACTATCACGATGTGCTTTCTCACCTGCTCCCATACCATCTGATAAGAGGCCAATTAGCGTACCATTATTCAGTTGTAAAATCGAATGACTATCTCCCGATTGTCTTTCACTTTCCTTTGTAGCAGTAGCCATTCCAGTTAATGTTACAAAGCTACTTTCTTCTTCAAAAACAACCGTCTGCAATTCATTGGATAAAAAAGCGTGAATTCCAACAGAAGGAACAATTCTCTTATTCAATACAATGGATAATACTCCTGCAATTTCCTCAATAGAAAAGGTTGATGTTGCAATTGTTTTCATTTTAGTTGTTATCTCAATTCGGTTATATTTTGCTTCACATAAATATAGATCTTCTAAATAAATTCCATGCCCCTTTAATACTTCACGAATCTTTTTCACCTGCTTGTCCGAAAGTCTAATAAAACGATACGACTCTTCTGCAATTTGTGTCATAATAGATGAAATTTCATTTAAATGATCTGCTAATAATCCTCTATTTTCAATAATCCGTTGATGTGTCATATATTCTTGTCTATTGTTATAATCTGTTAACAATTCATTCTCTTTTGTTAAACATAAAAATGTATCTGCTAATTCCCTAAAAGAATCGGCATAAGATAATAATTTTCGCTTCCCATAATCTGGTAATAAAGTAATAATTTGTTCTTGCTTTTTCAATATAACGCCTCCTAATTTAAAATACGAATAGCTCTTCACTATTCGTATCTTTTATTCTAGCATAAATATAATCTCATTATCATATACTAGTCCTAAATTATCTTTGGCAACTTCTTCTGCATATTGTTTCGTTTGTACTCGCTTTTGTTCTTCTTCTAATTCAATTTTATCCCGTTCTGCTTCCTCTAGATTTGCTAATAACTCTAACTCCACTTCTTTATAACCTATTAAGATCTCGTTGAGTTCTATACTTCTAATCTTAACGACCACTAACAACATTGCTACTACTAAACTAACTAGAACCATACCTGTTTTATTCTGTTTTTTTCTCTGAAATACTACTTTTCGTCGTACTTTTTTCAATTTTCCTTCTGTATTTTTCATATACCCCTCCATATGCTATCTATGTTTTGCTAGGAGTTTCATTATCTTTAGTCTGTTTTTGAAACAAATATACATCACTTTTGCATTCTTTTTCAAAACACTTAAGATTACCCCCATTTTTTCACAAATACCCCCGTAAGCTTTTTTCGCTGGTCTATTAATATATGCTGCCCCCTGTTTTATTAATCTACCAACACAACATAGTAATTTCGTTGTATAATATACGTATAAGGAACTAATCGTACATTTATATAAAATCATTCCCATTGCTACGCCTGCTACACTAAACCAACGAATCATACCATTATTTTCTTTATATAGTACCATAAAAAACAATACAAAACAACTACTACAATACAACAAATCTTCTACGGATACAAAACACTGATTATGTTTTACAATCCCTCTTATTATACGTACACCATCATACAAAAAAGTCATAACAACACCTAACAATACGGTAACTAGCAAAAAATGTATCTCTTTTATAATTTCAAAACTCATAAACACCTACTTAAATAGTTTTGTTAAAAATGATTCCCCTTTGGTTCCATATCCTGTTAGTTCCGAATAAGTAAGACTATCTACCATTCCTTCTATATCTACTTCTCCTTTTTCTAATGTTAGACGTTTCATATGTAAGTCTTTTCCTTTTACCATTAACATCCCTTGTTCTGTTTCTAATAATATTTCATGCACATCAAATGATAGCACATCTGTTACTCCACTTATATTACATGACTTTCTATTTGACATCATTAGTTTATGAATCTTTTGCTTTCCACTCGCTAAGTCCTCCACCTAACTATACCCTCCTCATTATAAGATACTTATTCTAAATATATGAGGAAATACTTCTATTTATGCAAGATTCTTATAAATAGCGAAATAATTCTTTAGCTTCTTCCTTCTTAGAGGTTGCTACAATAGATAATACTTCTGCTTTCACCTCTTTATTGCCAAATTGTATCTGTAAAATATCACCTACTTTAATTGTTGTTGAGGCTTTTGCCACTTTATCATTCACCATTACCCGCCCAGCGTCACAAGCTTCGTTAGCGATTGTTCTTCGCTTAATCAATCTTGATACCTTTAAATATTTATCTAATCTCATAATTACCTCCTATAATCAAAAAAGAACCTACAAGATAGGTTCTTTCTAACAACTTCTTAACCATTCACCAATTCTTTTAAAGCTTTTCCTGCTTTAAATTTTGGAGCTTTTGAAGCTGCAATTTGCATTACTTCATTCGTTCTAGGGTTTCTTCCTTCTCTTGCTGCTCTTTCCGAAACTTCAAAAGTCCCAAATCCAACTAATTGAATTTTTTCACCTTTTTTTAATTCTTCTGCTACTATATCTGTAAATGCTTTTAATGCTTTTTCCGCATCTTTTTTCGATAATTCCGCCTCTTCAGCTATAGCTGCAACCAACTCTGTCTTGTTCATTTAATACCCCTCCTATAGTTAACATCTTATTATGTTTGGCTTTATTTCTGCCTTCATATATTTATACCGTTTTTCACTAGTCTTGTCAAGATTATTTGGCAATTTTTCATATTATTTATAACATTTCGTCATTCACTTGGTAGTAAATCCGAAAATGCATACGAAATATCTTTTTCAGTGTCATCTACTTCAATTGTGTACGTTCTCATTTCATATCCATCTTGCTTTAAAATAATATTATGAGATCCTTTTACCTTTTCAAAAGAAACAGGAGCGACTCCAATATATGCACCATTTAAATAAACTTGTACACCTTCTGGAGAATCAATCTTAACTACATAACCGTCTATAGTACTACTTCCTATTATACTATTTCCACTCACTGTACCTTCAGATTCTATTGTATCATCATCTTCCTGATCACTTTCTACCACTTTCTCCATTTCAATAGTAATACTAGCAATAGCTTCTCCCACTTTTAAGAATTGGCTAATAGTTTGATAGCCCTCTGCTTTAATTGCCATTTGATGAATTCCATAATTAAATTCTAATACCTGGCTACAATCCACTTCCTCTCCATCTATAGTTACTATTGCATTAGTAGGCGTAATCGTAAATAATAATTTACCAGTACGTGTGTCTTCCCCATTAAACTCAGAAACATCAAATCGAGTTTCCATATTCTCTGTAATAGTAATCTGTCTAATACCATTTACACCATTTTTACTAATATGCACATCATGAGAACCCTCTGGTACTAATAACAACATATTCTCTACTATTGGACATATTAAATCTTTGCCAACTTCAATCCATCCCCCTTCGAAAAAGTCAGTATTTTCTAATCTTAAATATCCGTGTCCTCTTTCTATAGTAATACTATAGGCTGTTTGTCCAATTCCTTTTACTGTTACTTGGTCTATTCCATTAATATCTAGAAGCGAGATAATTGTTTCTTTTGAAGATGCTACAACATAATCGTACAATTTGTACAGATCACTAGCAATATACAAAGATTGCTGTTGCTCATCCACACTAAAGTTACTAATATTCGTATATCTCCATGCATTAGATGAAATTGCAATAGTGTTTAGCCATTTTTGTTCCTTCATAAATGTTACATCTACAATCTCACCTACTACAATTTGATTCATTGCAATCATTTCGTTATATTGATTCTTTATGGTTGTATCCATATTATAAGTTAAGGTATAATCTTTACCAACTTCTATATTACGTAGCGTTATACTTTGATCTTCTAAGTCATATTTCACAACAATGGCTGTATCAATAGAATTATAATTTCCACGTTCCGCTTTTAAATAACCCGTTCCTTGGTCACTCTCTTCTACCACATTTTGTTTCAGATCACTTTCAGCACACCCTACTAGCCATATTGCCACTATACAAGATAACAATACTCCCCCTATATACTTCATGGTTTCACCTTTTCTTCTCTTTGGTTCATTGTTCCCCATCTAAATGAGTTTATACAAAGAATTCATAAATTGTTGTGCATCACTTTGATTATTTAGTAATTTTTCTAACTTATCACGATTTCGTACTGATACAAATGCTTTCCCACTATTAAAATAATAATTTGCAATTTTCCAAAATTTTTCCGGGTATGCAAACCGATAATACAACTGCTGATATTCTTGTTTGGATAATGGTGTAATTACTTCATATGCATCTAAAAGTTTTTTCCCTACTTCCATAGACCAGCCTTGTTTTTCCAATACTTTTCTCATGTATAAGCTAATATCTTTTACCCTGTTATCCATGTGTATCTTTTCTAGGTTAATCAAATACGATTCTAATCCCTTAATCAATACATTGTGATATTGAAAATCTCCATGGCAATACGTATACGGAATTTTCCAATCAATAGTCTCTACTTCTTCTTGTACCATCAATGCTTTCTCATAGAATGTCTGATAATGATGTAAGAAGAAGACTTCAAAATCACTTTTTTGACTTTTCTTACGTAAGTACTGGAGAATTTTTTTTAATTCCTTATTATGCTTTTCCACTTCTTTATTTAATGTATTAGGTTGTTCTAAAATAGTAGTAGAATCAATTCGTAAGGAAACTTTATGAAAATGTGCCATGGCTTGCATACCAATCATACATTGCTCTAATTCTTTCACATTACATTCTCTACCATCCCAATAATCCTTAACAATATAAGAAATATCATTATAATCCTTTGTAGAAAGTTCTTCCTCTTTCGTCTGTAAAATTTGTTCTATACCATGCAATCCTAATTCTTGTAACTGCATTAAAACTCGATGTTGTCTCTCCAATTGCTCTTTTGTACTATGATACTCTTTCAATATTTTCAATCCTTGCTCAGTATCGCAAAGAATTGCACCTCGTCCCTTCCAGGTACGGAGCACTGTCATGTCATATCGGTCTAATAATGCTACTGCTCTATCATCCATACTACATACCTCCCTTATTGGTCTTTAAAAAGATATGTGTTTATATGATAAAGTATGTTATTTTCTATAAAATTAATTCTTGTACTTTTCGTTCTAAAAATTCTTTTGTGTTGCATTCAGGTGTCTCTAAAACAATTTGTAATAATTTTTCTAATAATTCACCAATACGTTTTCCCTCTGGAACTCCCATATCAATCAAATCACTTCCTTTGATTGCCAACATGTCAAGTCCAATACAATCACCATTCTCTATAATGTTATCATAACATTGTGTAATTATATTGAGATTTTCCATCTTTTCCTTTCTCATGTAATTACTTTGTGCCGCCATATCTGCTGCTTGCACTTGTAAAATAAGTGGAAATATGTCACGACCTATTCTGCAAACTGCTCTTCTTACTGTATATTCATTCGGTGGAATCATTCGGTCATCGTGATGCCTAACTAATTTTGTCACATAATATATCGTTTCATTATCAAATTTTAATCGTTTTAATATTTTTTTAGCAATAATTTCACTTTGAATAGCATGTCTATAAAAATGGTCAATGCCTCTTTCATCTGTAGTTTTTGATGGTGCTTTCCCCATATCATGAAATAACATGGCAAGTCTTAACCACCTATGATTTCCAATCGACTTCATTGCCCACAACGTATGATGTCCTACATCGTAACAATGATGTGGGTTATTCTGTGTAGTGTGCATAATCGCATCAAATTCTGGCATAATGGCAGTCATCACATTCGTCTCATAGGCTAACTCTAAATATCCAGGGTTATCCGAGGTAACTGTTTTTACTAATTCTACTTGAATACGTTCTTCACTAATTGTTTCCAAAGCAGAACTATATTCACACATAGCTCTTTTCGTTTCCTCTTCCACAGCATAATTCAATTGTGCCGCAAATCGAACAGCTCTCATAATACGAAGTGCATCTTCATCAAATCGCTGTCTAGGATCCCCCACACACCGAATAACTCGTGCTTTTATATCTTCTATTCCACCAAAAATATCAATCAAACCATTTTCTTCATTATATGCCATGGCATTAATGGTGAAATCTCGTCGTTTTAAATCCTCCATCAAATTACTAGTAAAGGTTACCTCTTTTGGACGACGGTGATCCACATACTCTCCATCAATACGATAAGTCGTCACTTCATATCCTTCTGACCCTATCATAATCGTTACTGTTCCATGCTCAATACCAGTATCTATTGTTCTTTTGAATAATTTTTTCATATCTTCTGGTTTGGCTGAAGTAGTAATGTCCCAATCCTCTGGTTCTCTTCCAAGTATGGTATCACGAATACACCCACCTACTGCATATGCTTCGTAACCGGATGTATGAAACGTTTTAATAATCTTTGTCACATTTTTAGGTAATTTAATTACCATAGAATACTCCATTTCTTCTATGTACTGGTATATTTCATTCCCAATTTCTCATTCAATTCTCTTATTGTGTCAGTTCAGCCACCACTTGATTAATGACTTTTCCATCTGCTTTTCCTTTTAATTCTACCATAACAGCCTTCATAATAGCACCTTTATTCTTAGTCGCAATTACTTCACTGAATTGGTCCATTAATATAGTTTTTACTTCTTCTGCTGTCATCATCTGAGGTGCATATTCACTAATCACTTCATACGTAAAGCGATATTGCTCCAATAAATCTTCACGTTCACCTGGACAAGAATCAATTTGTTCTTTAACTGTTTTTAATTCTTTTAAAATGACTCTATCTACAATTTCTGTGGGAATGTCTTCTCTACACCCTTCATCAATTCCCACTTTTTTCACTGCTGCCACTAAGGCTGAAATCGCTTCTTTTCTACCCTTATCCTTCTGTTTCATAGCTGCAATCATATCACTTCGTAATTGTTCTAATTCCATCTTTATCTCCCATTTCTTACTTGCTAATTACTTCCATAGTAGCTCTTGCAATAGCCAACTCTTCGTTAGTAGGAATAATCATTGTTAGAATTTTACTGCCATCATCTGATAAAATTACCTCTTCACCTCTAACTTGATTCTTTGTGGTATTCACATTCGTTCCGAATGGTTCCAAATACTTTCCTACCATTGCACGCACACCACCATCGTTTTCACCAATACCTGCTGTAAAAGCAATAATATCAACACCACCCATCGCCATCATGTACGAACCAATATATTTTGCAATACGATAAGCATATACTTCTAAAGCACGAATTGCTCTCTCGTCTCCAGCTTTACTTGCATCTTCTAAATCTCTAAAATCACTAGATAATTCAGAAACTCCAAGAACACCCGACTCTTTATTAAACACATTAATAATTTCTGCTACACTTTTTCCTTCTTTATTAGCAATGAACTCTACGATAGCTGGATCTAAATCACCTGATCTCGTTCCCATTAATAATCCTTCTAACGGAGTAAATCCCATGCTTGTATCAACACTTTTTCCATTTAAAACTGCTGAAATAGAAGCACCATTACCTAGATGGCATACAATTACTTTCGAATCCTCACGTTTCATCCCCGCAAATTCAACGGCACGTTTTGATACGTAATCATGACTCGTCCCATGAAATCCATATCTTCTAATCTTGTGCTCTTTATAATAGCTATACGGAATCCCATATAAGAACGCTTTTTCTGGTATTGTCTGATGAAATGCGGTGTCAAATACACCTACCATTTTCACATTAGGTAACTCTTCCATACACGCACGAATTCCAATCATATTAGCAGGATTATGCAATGGAGCTAATTCGCTACATACTTCGATTTTACCCATAACGTCTTCCGTTAACAAAACCGAATCTGAAACTGCTTCCCCCCCATGAACAATACGATGTCCCACAGCAGCAATTTCATTTAGAGACTTTACTACACCATACTCTTTATTGGTTAAAGATTCCAATACATGATGAATAGCCACAGTATGATTAGGCATTTCTAACTCTTTTTTAATCTTATCTTGTCCAGCTGCTTGATAACTTAAAAACCCATCTATTCCAATTCGATCGCAAATCCCTTTTGCCAACTCTTTTTCAGACACACCATCTATTAATTGAAATTTTAATGAGGAACTCCCACAATTAATCACTAATACGTTCATTTCTTACCTCCCTAATTTTTATTCATTTAATATGCTTTTCCCCAATATAACATATTGGAAGCTTTTTCGCCACAACATACACATGTTTTTGCTATATTTTCTTGTTCAAACGGAATACATCTACTAGATGCACCTGTTTTTTCTTTAATTTTCTCTTCACACTCTTGATTACCACACCACATCGCTTTTACGAAACCACCTTCTGTACCTACAATGTGAGCAAATTCTTCAAATGTAGCGGCCGTCTTAGTATGTTCCTCTCTATGTAATCTGGCACGCTCTAACATTTCGATTTGTATAGTTTTCAATAAACGAGTTACGTTCTCCTCTATATCCTCTAATGGACACTCTATTTTTTCATTCGTATCTCGTCGCACCAGAATACACTTATTTGCCTCTATATCTTTTGGACCTATTTCTAATCGTAATGGAATCCCTCGCATTTCACATTCAGCAAATTTCCAACCTGGACTTTTATCTGAATCATCAATTTTTACACGAACTTTCTCGCCATCCAACTTTTGCAAACGATTTACCAACTCATTTGCCTTTTCCAAAACGCCCTCTTTTTGTTGCATAATTGGCACAATACATACTTGCACTGGAGCTACTTTCGGTGGTAGCACAAGTCCTCTATCATCACCGTGTACCATAATAATAGCACCAATTAATCTAGTCGTCATTCCCCACGATGTTTGATGAACATATTGTAACTTATTCTCTTTATCCGTATATTGAATTCCAAATGCTTTAGCAAATCCATCTCCAAAATTATGGCTCGTCCCTGATTGAAGTGCTTTCCCATCATGCATCAGTGCCTCTATGGTATATGTTGCCTCAGCACCAGCAAACTTTTCTTTTTCTGTTTTTAAACCTTTTACAACAGGCATAGCCAACACATTTTCACAAAAATCCGCATATAAATTCAACATCTGAATTGTTCGCTCTTGTGCATCTTCTGCAGTAGCATGTGCTGTATGACCTTCCTGCCATAAGAACTCCCTAGAACGTAAAAACGGTCTTGTTTCTTTCTCCCATCTTACCACACTACACCACTGATTATAAAGTTTTGGTAAATCTCTATGTGATTGAATATCATTGGCATAGAAATCACAAAATAATGTCTCTGATGTCGGACGTACACATAGCTTTTCTTGCAATGGATTTAATCCTCCTTGAGTAACCCAAGCTACCTCTGGTGCGAATCCATCTACATGATCTTTTTCTTTCTGCAATAAACTTTCTGGTATAAATATTGGCATATACACATTCTCAACACCAGTTTTCTTGAATTCATCATCTAATTGCTTTTGTATGAATTCCCAAATCGCATATCCTGCTGGTTTAATAATCATACAACCTTTTACGCTAGAATAATCTATTAATTGTGCTTTTTTTACTACATCTGTATACCATTGTGCAAAGTCAACTTCCATTGAGGTAATTGACTCTACTAATTTTTTCTCTTTCCCCACTTCTGCAAACCATACCTTTCTCATCTATGCTTCTATCTTACTTGAAATTCCCCTCCAATGTCAACTATTAATTATTTGACTCTTCTCTGTTTTCCAATGGATTTATCCCCTCTATTAGCTCATTACACTCATTTACCAACATAAAAGATATAGGACCTAATAGAATTCCTGTAATTCCATAAATCTGTATTCCTAAATAAATAGTAATCAAAATAATAATAGGAAGATACCCTAATTTATCTCCTATAAGTTTCGGTTCTAAATAATCTCTTACTAGACTAGCAATCAGCCATACTACTATAGTGAAAACTGCCTTTTTTGCTTGATCTTGAATCAAATAAATCAAGGCTAATGGGATTAATATAATACCTGTTCCAATAAAAGGAATAGCATCTAGTAAGCCAGTTACAATCCCCCAATATATGGCATTTTTAGGCTCAATCAACCAAAAACCTACTATGCATATACTAGTAACAATCGTCATTATTATTAATTGTGATTTCATGAAAATTTGTAGCATTTCTCCTATTTTAATCACTACTCCACAAAGCTTTCGCAATTCTTCATGACAATAAATATAAGCTTTCATCTCCTCATAGTCTTTTGCAATTAATACTGATGAGATTACCGTCACAATAATCGTTGCAATCGTTGCTACGATCCATTTAATATATACGTAAGATTCTGCTACTACACGTGGTAAAAAATTTACTTGTAGGTTATCAATAGCAATACTAGCATGATCCATTAAGAAAATTTCCACCTGCCCTTGTTCCAATCCCCATGTGTGTTCTAATTGACCAAAACAACGATTTAAGAATATTTCTATTTCCGTCTCCATATGATGTCCATAAGCAATCATATCTTTCATTTGATAATATATTTCGCTTCCCACTAACCATATTATCAAAAATGTAACGATTACGGTCAGTATTACTAAAATACAACTAACAACCCCCATAGGAATGTTTGTATTTCTATGAATTCTGTAAGTAGGGGTATACAATACTTTTGCCAAGATTCCACCAATTACAAAAGGCCATATAAATGGTAGTACATATTTCATCCCAATATATATTAGGATTGATAATAAAAGTAATCTTACATATCTATTTAATTGTATTAACGAAAAATGACTCATACTCACCTCTTATTTCTTCTATAAGGTTAGTATAAGTCAATTTTATAAAAGTATGATTATATTTGTTGTAGTTTTTCTGTTAGTTTCATCCAATTAGGAGTTACTTCTAACTCTATTTTTTTCTTATATATTGGATGTACAAAAGAAAGAGCCACAGCACAAAGAGCAAGTCCTTCTATGTTGACTTCCCTACCAATCCCTTTACTCAAATCATCCCCATATTTATAATCACCTATAATTGGCATTTTCTCATGTGCTAATTGTACTCTAATCTGGTGATGTCGCCCTGTTTCTAATTGTATAGCTACTAAAGTAATCTTTTCTTGAGTAGAATTCTCTATATAATGTCGTATTGGTTCATAATGTAAACAAGCTCTCTTACTATTTCTAACTCCTTTTTCTACTACTCTAGAGAGATTCCCTTGCTTCTCTTTACAAAGATTATGCACTAACGTAGCCCTTAATCTCACTTCACCTACCACCAAAGCTTGGTATCTCTTCCCTATTTCCCCTCGTTGCATCTGTACTGATAATTCATGCGTAACTTGTGATGTCTTTCCAAAGAATACAAGTCCTTCCACCTGTTGATCTAAGCGATTCAATAAACCTACATAACCACCTTGCAGGTAATTCCTTATATCACTTACTAAATCTAACTCTCCGATTCGTTTTGTTTGTGTAGCCATTCCAGCAGACTTATGTACCACCATCAAATAATCATCTTCATATACAACGATTGATTTCATTCCCATACCTTCCCATTCATCTAGGCACAACCTTAAATCTTAAATCGATACCCTACTCCCCAGATTGTTTCAATGTATTGAGGGTTAGCCGAATCAAATTCTACTTTTTCACGAATCTTTTTAATATGAACTGTTACCGTAGCAATATCGCCTAATGATTGCATACCCCAAATTGTAGTGAAAATCTCTTCTTTCGAGAACACGCGATTAGGATTCTCTGCCAAAAATGTTAATAGGTCAAATTCCTTTGTTGTAAACGCCCTCTCTTCACCACCAATATACACACGTCTAGCTGTTTTATCTATTTGAATCCCTCTGATTTCAACAAAATCATTTTGTTGCAAATGTGCACCAACCAGACGTTCATACCTAGATAAATGTGCTTTCACTCTTGCTACTAATTCACTTGGACTAAAAGGTTTTGTCATATAATCATCTGCTCCAAAACCCAAACCTCTAATCTTATCAATATCCTCTTTTTTAGCAGATACCATCAAAATAGGTACATTCTTTACTTCTCGTATTGCTTGACAGATTTCAAATCCATCTAACTCAGGAAGCATAACATCTAATATAATTATATTGTATTCTTTTTTTAGTGCTTTTTCTAAACCAATTTTTCCATTATTTTCTATTTCTACATCAAATCCACTTAATTCTAGATAATCCTTTTCTAAATCAGCGATGGTAGTTTCATCTTCTACAATCAATATTTTGTTCATTATTTTCTACCCCCCCTTTTGTTTTTCATCCTCATTTTCATCATGCTTTTTCACCACTAAATGCATACATGTTCCTTCTCCTATTTGACTAGTTGCCCAAATATATCCACCATGATCTTCCATAATCTTACGAACAATCGAAAGACCAATGCCAGTTCCCCCACGTGATGAGTTCCTTGAAGCATCCGTTCGATAAAAGCGCTCAAATATTTTCGACAAATCTTCTGCTGCTACTCCAATCCCATTGTCTTGAATCGTAATATTAATGTCATTATCTTCTTCATACAATTGTATGGTAATAATCCCCTTTGCCTTATTCATATACTTTAAACTATTACCAAGAATATTATTAATCACACGTTTTAATTGTTCTGGGTCAGCATAAATCATCGTATCTTTCGGCAATACATTAACATAATGTAATTCCACCTCTTGATCTTCTAAATCCAACATCAATTCTTCTACACAATCTGAAAAATAAGCCGATATATTTAATGTACAAAAGTTATATACTACATTATTATTGTCTATTTTAGAATATAATCGTAATTCATTAATTAACTGATCCATATCTCTGGCTTTATTATAAATTGTTCTTATATACTTATCTTTCTTCTCAGGAGTATCTGCTACACCATCTATCAATCCTTCTGAATACCCCTTAATAGCTGTAATTGGCGTCTTTAAATCATGGGAAATATTACTAATTAATTCTCTATTATACTGTTCATTTTCTTGCTTTTCTTCTGCTGATTCTTTTAGTCGAATTCGCATAGCTTCATACATTTGATGTAAATCTCCTAATTCCCCTCGTGTATTCGACTGAATAGAATGATCTAAATCTCCTTTTTCTATCTGCTGCATAGCCTTATTCAATACTCTCACTGGATAGAATATTCCTTTATGAATCCACCTTGACAATATATAACTCTTTAAACAAAGTAATGGAGTTACTATGCCAATCAACACTCCATAAACACCAAAAGAAACTTGCCGATTCATCTCATTTCCAAATAGAAATACAATTGCAAATGCTATGCTAATAAAAAAAATGGGTAGGATTATCATTAACACAAATGTAATATACAACCTTGTCCTTAATCTCAATTACATATTCCCCTTTTGCTACTTTACTCTTTATTACCATAGTATACCACATTTTTAACGAATAAAAATACATTCACAAAATTTTTATAAACATTTAATAAAATCAAATTCTCCCATCCTATCACTATTAAAAGTATTGACATCTTATAAAATAATGATATACTAAACTAGTAATGATTACTAATATCAATTGAAAGGTAACAATCATGGTAAGAAAACAAAGTAAACAAAGGCTTGCTATATTACAATATTTAAAAAACACAAAGGAACATCCTACTGCCGATATTGTATATTCCAACCTTAGAAGCGAATTTCCTAATATTAGTCTTGGAACGGTATACCGCAATTTATCAGTTCTTGCAGACTCTGGCGAAATTCTACGATTATGTATAGGTGATGGGACAGATCGCTTTGATTATACTAGCGAATCACATTATCACTTCATTTGCAATGAATGTGGACGTGTAATTGATTTAGAAATGGAAGATATTTCTTCTATTAATCATGTTGCTAACGCAAACTTCTTAGGTGAAGTCACTGGTCACAGCACGTATTTTCATGGTATCTGTCCAATGTGCCTATAATTCCTGTTAGATCATTACGACTATTCCTAACATTACTATTAATTTAAGAAGATTAATAAACAAACAGAAAGAGAGATTAGAAAATGAAATTTGTATGTAACGTATGTGGTTATGTTCACGAAGGAACAGAAGCTCCTGAAAAATGTCCAACTTGTAATGTTGGACCCGAAAAATTTACAGCACAAGGTTCTGATAAGGTGTGGGAAGCAGAACATGTAGTTGGTGTTGCACAAGGTTCTAGCGAAGATATTATGTCTGATCTAAGAGCAAACTTTAATGGGGAATGTACGGAAGTTGGTATGTATCTTGCTATGGCTAGAGTTGCACATAGAGAGGGATACCCTGAAGTTGGTATGTACTACGAAAAAGCAGCTTGGGAAGAAGCAGAACACGCAGCAAAATTCGCCGAATTACTTGGGGAAGTAATCACAGACTCAACAATGAAGAACTTGCAAATGAGAGTTGATGCTGAAAATGGTGCAACTTCTGGTAAATTCGATCTTGCAAAACGTGCAAAAGCAGCTAACTTAGATGCAATCCATGATACTGTGCATGAAATGGCTCGTGATGAAGCTAGACATGGTAAAGCATTTGAAGGATTGTTAAATAGATACTTTAAATAAAATCAAAATTATTAAAAACCTTACAAGCTTAATATAAGAAGTTCGTAAGGTTTTCTTAATTACAGAACCAAAATATATTACCATTATTAATTTGGGAAACTCCTTCCTACATTGATACCATTCAATCAAAAATATTATCTATTACATTCAATCCTAGAAATCGTGTAATCTCTGTATTCATTTCCTCACAAGCTTTTTGTATGATTTCAGTTTCATTTTTATATTTTCGTGTTTAGTATCAGTCCTCCTTTTTCCGTATATAGCTATTTTTATCAGACGTTCTCTTCTGTCTTCTCAAAGCTTTTAAATAAACTTCTTAAAATTACTACTGATAATACAAGTGTTATAACGTCTGCTATAGGTTGTGCCCAAATCAATCCTTTAAAACCTAGTGTGTATGCCAAAATGAAAATTGTTGGAATAAAAGCTATCCCTTGACGTGTTAGTGATAAAATCATTGCAAGTAATCTTTTCCCTGTTGATTGCATTGTTGACATCGAAATATACAATACCCCTACTATCGGTGCTGTTATAATTTGTGCTTTTAACATTTGTGTTCCATATGAAATAATTAACGGATCATCAATAAATCCTGCAATTATATTGCCTAAAATCAAATAAATAACACTTAAGAACACAAGCCCTACAACTACTGACACTTTTAGTGCATAAAATAGCGATTCTTTAAATCTTTCTAATTTTTTAGAACCATAGCAGTATCCTAAAAGTGGTTGTATTCCTGTTGCTATACCCATGAAAATCATCGTATATATAAGCGATATTTTCATTACAATTCCCATCGCTGCAACTGCTTCATCACCATACGACTTTAGACATAGGTTATATAAAATAGTTGATACACTTGTAAGTACACTTGCAACTGACGCTGACATACCTATTGCTAGAATACCTATTAAAACTTTATTTTTAAGCATTACATTTTTTACAGATAAATTGATGATAGTGTCTTTGTTTTTAAGGATCATCACAATATAAAATATAGTCGAGACTATGTTTGCAACCCCTGTTGCAAGAGCTGCTCCAATTACTCCCATATCAAAACCAAAGATGAAAATCGGGTCACACGTAATGTTTACTACTGTGCTTAATAACATTCCAATCATTGCGATTTTCGCATTGCCTTCACTTCTAATGATGTGTGTTAATGCTGATGAGGCGATGATAAATGGTGCACTGATTACTATTAGAGCTAAGTATCCACTTACATAATTTGCATTAAGGTCATTTGCTCCTAAAATCGTGGTTAGTCCATTCATACCTATTAAAGATACTCCTGCAAAAATAACACCCACCACAAGTGCTGAGTAAAATGCAGTTGCCGAGATATTCTTTAT
>JAWXVF010000239.1:1724-2627 GCA_044425555.1 Eubacteriales bacterium | reverse complement strand
CACTTAATCCATACAACAAGTCTACTCTTCATTAATTGCATTTAAGAACTTGCTCGCAGTATCCTCTCTGTAGGTATCCACTAAATATTCTGGGTGGAATTCATGTGCTCCTTGGTTCATAAGCTCCGAAATATCAGAACCTATATATCGCATACTTTTAATAAAATCAATACACTTCCCATGGTTCACAGTTTCGTCTATCGCAAGAAACTCTTCTATAATCGCCATTAGTGAACTGCCTACTTCAGCAAAAATCGCCCTTTCTTTATTATTTTTACTGTTTGAAGATATAGTCATCATACCAACGTATTTCGCTATATAATCACTAATCTTATCATGTGCTGTGTTGCGAAAACAGTCTTCTATCGCTACGACACTTTTTTCTTCACTTTGGATATAATTTCTTACTGCAAATAAATCTCTAGCATATCGAGAAAACATATATAAATCATATGCATCTTGATCTAACCAAAATCCCCATACATCTTTCTTTTGCTTTTGCGTATCAATTGATCCAAATTCTAAGTAACTGATTCGGTTATTATTTTCATTTCCATAATAATTTGATTTCATTAATTCATCTCCTATTTATTCTAACAAAATATTCACAATCCAACAATTCGCTTCAATCATTTAAAGAAATTATAGTATTTTTTCCATTTAAACATATTTATCATATAATATAATTTATTTATTTTAAATTTATAATAGTATTTAATCCATTTCATTTCTCTAGAATAATGTATTTTATCAAACTTCATATAATTGATATTCTTATCCATATCTACATGTCTATCTTGTAAATGTTTTTCATTCACATAATTCATCAATAAATTTCTTAAAACCGCACATCGCTCCTTCACCTCCTCTATTTGAGATAAATCCATAAATCCTTTAAAATGT
>JAWXVF010000239.1:0-1714 GCA_044425555.1 Eubacteriales bacterium | reverse complement strand
TAAATAATCTTTAAAATACAAATTGTTATTCTTAAAAATATAAAAGTCCAAATAATTTGTAAGATTCATTGGATCTAGTAAATTCATATATAATTCTAATCCTTTACGTGTAACTAATAGCGTATATTCCCCATCCGTCACACTATAACTCTTATTTAATATACTAATATTTTCTTTTTGATTAGCTAATAAATTCCTCGAATAACAATACTCGACACTTATATTCTGTTTATTAGCAGATAAATGATTTAAACTCAATTCTTTTAATTTTCCTGTACCAATTAAAGTATCTATCACTGTTCCTTCTTCTGTAGCATCATACAAAAACAATGGACAGTGAATCATATGATTGTATGGTGGTAGTGCATGAGCATAACCTTCATTAAATCCATGCATCCACATATCATCCCCATGATCTCCATATAACAAAATGATTGTATCTTTTAATTTATTCTTTTCTTCTAGAATAGCAAATATAGAACCTATCGCCTCATCTATCTTATTAATGCGATTACAATATTTCTTCTTTCCACTACTTATCTCATTACATCCCCTTTTTCCATCATAAGAAATATGACCTGCATTGTCTTCTATAAATACTGCAAAAGGTTCACTTTTACCAACACTCGTAGTGAATGTTCTAATAAACTCTTCACTTGTATCAATAATTGACATTAATGAACTAGGTGCCAATCTAGCATAATATTTTTCTTTTCGATCAATATCTATATTACCATAATATAAAACTTGTGTATCATAATTTTTATTAGACAATTCCTCTAACAAAGATACCTCATTTGCCTTCTCCAAGTAAATTCCTTTAGCGGTTCTTACATGTTCAAAGATATCTGTATTACCATAGAGAAGATCTGACGTTACCATAAATGTAGACGTAGCCGTAGAATAATACTGTTCATAATACTGCATATCCTGTTTTAACCTATTAAGGTTTACAAAATATTTCGACTGCATTTGATACATACAATTATTGATACTTTCCATATGATATATTACCAAGTTTTTATTCATTACCTACCTCATCTAATGCTCGCTTTACAGCCTCTAAATATCCATAACCATGCTCCTCATCAGGTTCAAGATAGTTACTTTCTGCCCATTCGTTCCACGCATTCATAAAAAGAATATCTGTTTCAAACAACGTTTTTGTACGCTTTATTTGTTTTTTTAAGTAATAATAAAATAATTCAGGTGTATCATTTTTTACAACAACTGCTCTATTTCCTTTCCTTGGTGTATCATCGTATCCTACAAAAGCTCCTGGATAGGTTTTTATTAATTCATTAGGTTTTCGTTTCAATATTTCTTCCCATAATTTATTATATTCCATAATATCATCTACCATATTTTTACTATTCAATGGTTTTAAAATCTTATTTCTTGCCAGTCTTTTCATACTATGCCATCTAGGTAGTTGATTCCTAGTATTTACAGGTTCATAGTGGGCAATCGCTTCAATATATTTATTATTAATTATATTTTTGTTCATTGATACAATATGAATGCCATTAAATCCTTCTTGCTTAGCTAAGTCATTCCATAATTTGAACATAGCATCAGAACAATCAATAAAAGTCACTTGATATATTAAAAGCATCGGTTTATTATCAACTTTTATATATCTGTCATCTTTAAAAAAGTTTAATAAATAGTCAAAGTGTAACTTCCAATCGTCTTCCACTCCATATTCTTGCTC
>JAWXVF010000036.1:0-20177 GCA_044425555.1 Eubacteriales bacterium | reverse complement strand
AATTCCAATTCCATGATCCTTAATGGAAACAAACAATTTGTGGTTTTTTGTAGTAGTTTCCATACGGATTAAGGAATCATGATGGCTAAATTTAATGGCGTTATCTAATAAGTTATAGAGCACTTGTTGTATTTTAGACAGATCTGCTTCTACATACATTTCTTCTTCGGTTAGGATTAGTTCTATGATAATAAATTCTTTTTTACAAGCACCCTCAAACAGGGCAACTGTATTTTTAATGACTTGATTAAGATCAAAGGCAGAGAGTTCTAAGATAATACCTTTCGTATTGAGATTATTTAAGGTAAGTAAACTATTGGTTAATTTCGTGAGTCTCTCTGTTTCGGATACTACAATATTTAAATATTTATCATACAATTCAGTAGGAATGGTTCCATCAATCATTGCTTCCACATACCCTTTAATGGAAGTAAGGGGAGAACGAAAATCATGAGAAATATTCGCTACTAGATTCTTTTGATTATCCTCTGCTTTCGCAATTTCACTAGCCATATAAGATAGGGAAGCTGCAAGATATCCGATTTCATCCGCACTTTCTAGTTGTAATTCATAACGAAAATTTCCACTAGCATATTGTTCTGTAGCATGAGTAATCTTACGAAGTGGTAGATAGACAAACTCTGTAAAAAAAATTAAGATAATCAATGATAGAAGAAATAATAATAGAAAGGTGATGTAGGAAATTTCCAAAAGTTCATCACGGCTAGTTATAATTTGACTTATAGGACAATGAATAACCACATAACCTTGCACCTTATAATTTGATGTAATCGGTGCAAATACACTTAGATATTCTTCGGAAAATGTATCAAAAAAATTACCTACCATGTAGTAAGAATTGGTAAGAGTAGTAGGGTCGAAATTGTTTACTTCGGTAAGCTCATCTACTAAATTCGGTGTTGCAGAATTTAAAATCAAACGTCCTGATGGTGTCATAATCCAAACATTGGAAGAAAGGAAAGTATCTAGTATTTGAAATTGTTTCTGAACGGTTTCTAACGAAGCGTTATTAGAGTACAAATCAGTAGCGTACGTGTTCGCCACTAATAAAGCTTCTTTATAAAGTAGATCCGCTTTTTCTCTGCGTAAATGTTCGAAAGTTAGATTGGATACAAATGTACCTACAATGACAAATCCAAAAATTCCATAGATAAAATATGCTAAGAGGAATTTTAAATATAACGTTTTTTTCATAGATAGCTCCCTATTACTTCAATAGTGTGTTCTATTGTTTTGTTTCGAATTTATAGCCTATTCCCCAAATCGTAGAAACAGCCCAGTTGGAATGTTCGTTAATTTTTTCGCGAATACGTTTGACATGAACATCCACTGTTCGCGTATCTCCAAGGTATTCATATCCCCAGATTTGATCAAGAAGTTGTTCTCTTGTAAAAACATGATTAGGAGATTTGGCTAAAAAATATAACAACTCTAATTCTTTTGGTGGCATATCAATGGATTGACCTTGATAGATAACAGAATAATTAGTTAGATTTATAGATAAATCTGGATAATCTACTTTTTGTATAGAATCATTAGCAGTTGGTGGAGGTATCACTACTTTATAACGTCGTAAAATAGCTTTAGCCCTTGCTACAAGTTCTTTAGAATCAAAAGGTTTTTCCATATAATCGTCTGCCCCTAGTTCTAGTCCAAGCACTTTATCAAATACCTCACCTTTAGCAGATAACATCATGATGGGAATGGTATATTTGGCACGTACTTCACGACATACCTGATAGCCATCTATTCCTGGTAACATTAAATCTAATAAGATTAAATGTGGTTCAAAGGTAGGTACTGCAAGAAGAGCAGACTCTCCATCTCCTACTACCTTTGTCTCAAAGCATTCCTTTGTTAAGTAGAGTGATATTAATTCAGCAATATTTTCATCATCATCTACAATTAAAATTTTTTGTTTAATAGCCATACGTACTCCTTATTTAAATTCTACAATAGTAACACCTGCATCACCCTCACCGAATTCGCCAAGACGATATTTGGAAATGATCGAGCAACGTTTTAGATACGAATGAACAGCATTTCGTAAAGCACCAGTTCCTTTTCCATGAACAATCCTTGCACTAGGTAAATGTGCTAAGTAAGCATCGTCTAAGTATTTGTCAAGTGAAGCAAGGGCTTCATCTACTGTATTGCCTAGTAAATTAATCTCAGGAGAAATAGAAAAGGATTTAGACATTTTAATTCCACCTGAATTGGTACGTTTTACACCTTTGCTTGGAAGGGTATCTTCTTGTATTAGTATTAAGTCGGTAATAGAAACTTGGGAACGTATAATCCCACATTGTACAAATAGATTTCCCCTTGCGTCTGGAAGAGAATTTACAGTTCCAGATAATCCCATAGAGACTATTTTAACGCGATCTCCTAATTTTAGTTGAGATGGTTTCAAAGGTTTTATGGTAGAAGAATGGTTACTATTAGTAGCTAATTTTTTGGTTTTATCCTTAATCTTATTACGAACTTGACTTCTAGTTGCTTCTAATTCTTTCATAGAGGTAGTAGAACCGTATTTTTGTAAATTACGGATAGTTTCATCTGCTACGTTTTTGGCATCCTGTAAAATGGTTCTTGCTTCTTCTTCGGCATTGCGTATAATGCGTTCTTTGGATTGGTCGATTTTCTCTTTTTTATTTTTCAATTGTTCTTCTAATGTTTGTATTCGCTCTTTGTATTGAGCAATTTCATACTGTTCTTGTTCTATAGTAATACGACTTTGCTCTAGATCTGATAAGAGATCTTCGAATCCTATTTGTTCTGTATCAATTTCTTTTTTAGCATGTTCTATAATAGAATCTTGTAAACCTAGTTTAGAAGAAATGGCAAATGCATTACTTTTCCCTGGTACTCCAATTAATAAACGATATGTTGGGCTTAATGTGGCGACATCGAATTCACAACTTGCATTTTCTACATTGGGAGTAGATAGAGCAAATATCTTTAATTCACTGTAATGAGTAGTTGCCATAGTTCGAATAGTTTTTTCGTGTAAATGTGTTAAAATGGAAATTGCTAAAGCGGCTCCCTCAATGGGGTCAGTGCCTGCTCCTAATTCATCAAATAAACATAGAGAATTGCGATCCGCTTCTTTTAAAATAGTTACAATATTGGTCATGTGAGAGGAAAATGTACTTAGACTTTGTTCAATACTTTGTTCATCACCAATATCAGCATAGACCTCCTTGAATATAGAAAGAGAACTACGATCTAGAGCAGGTATGTGTAGTCCTGACTGTCCCATTAGAGTAAATAATCCTACTGTCTTAAGAGAAACAGTCTTTCCTCCAGTATTAGGACCTGTGACAATTAATAAGTCAAAATCTTTACCTAAATGAAGGTCAATTGGTACGACCTTTTTGGGATCTAATAAAGGGTGACGTCCTTTTCGTATGTGAATGTGACGATCTGTATTAAAAAGTGGCATAGTGGCATTTTGCTCCATGGCTAAGTATGCCTTGGCGAAAATAAAGTCTAACGTTGTTAATATGCGATGGTTTTCTAATAAAGCATCCATATGTACAGTACATAGACCACTCAAAGTTTTTAAGATAACTTCGATTTCCTCTTGTTCTTGAAGGAACAATTCTTTTATTTGGTTGTTTAGATTTACGATAGCTGTTGGCTCAATAAAAAGAGTGGAGCCAGAGGAAGACTGGTCGTGAATCATGCCAGATACAGCGTTTTTATATTCGGCTTTTACAGGAATACAATAACGATTGTTACGCATTGTAATGACTGGATCTTGTAAATACGTCCGATAAGAACCGTTAACCATGGAATTTAATTGGGTATGAATCTTGTCATTCGTAATTTGAATCTGTCTTCTAAGATGCTTCAAATGAGAACTTGCATCATCATACAACTCTTCTTCGGAAGCGATACAACGCTTGATTTCTTGATGTAATAAAGAGATTGGATCAAGAAATGCAAAGTAAGCATCTAAACAATCGCAAATACCCTCCTCAATTTTTTCGTTAGCACCGTATTCTTTTACTCTTTTTGTGCATTCTAACAAACTAGAGATTTGCAATAACTCAAAAATAGAAAGTGTACTTCCGATGCCAAGAGATTTTGTGTAGGGAACAATATTATGATTGCCAGAAAAATAAAGAGAACCACGTTGAAATAAGCGAGTAAGTGCAGCGGTAGTTTCTCCTTGTTCCTTATTAATGATGGCCAAATTAATCTGCGGAAGTAAATTTCTACAAAGAGTTTTTCCTGCTTCGCTAGTAGCAAATTCAACGAGTTGCTCAATAATCTTATGGTATTCTAATGTTCGTAGTACTCTGGAATTCATAATCACCTCTTTAATTTTATAAATAGTACAACTAATGTTTTAGTGTTTACTTTTTAATTTACTACTATCATATCATAAAATTAGTAAATTTCCTATTGCTTATCCATACAATATCTATTAAACTAAATATATTTAAGAGTATTATAAATGAAGTGAAGTAAAGAAAATAGTGTAGTAAGGAAGGTAGAGTAGCAATGAAGAAAATAATGGTAACAGGTTGTAATGGCCAATTAGGGAGAGCGATTAATCAAGAAGTAAAAGGAAAAAAAGACATCTGTATCTGTAATACAGATGTAGACGATTTAGATATTACGAGGCTTGAAGATGTAATCACCTATGTAGAGCAAGAAAAACCAGATTATATCATTAATTGTGCAGCACATACAGCAGTAGATGCCTGTGAAACACAAGAAGAGAGTGCTTACAGAATCAATGCAATTGGTCCTAGAAATTTGAGCATTGCAGCAAATCAAGTAAGTGCAACAATGGTACATATTTCCACGGATTATGTTTTCTCTGGTGATGATAACAAAAAATATAATGAGTTTGATCAAGTGAATCCACAAGGTGTATATGGAAAAACAAAATTAGTAGGAGAGAATTTTGTAAAAGAATTCGCCAAGAAGTACTTTATCTTAAGAACCGCATGGTTATATGGTGAAGGGAAAAATTTTGTACAGACAATGTTACGTTTGTCAGAGACTAATGATACAGTACGTGTGGTAGGAGATCAATTTGGTACGCCTACTAGTACAAAAGAGCTTGCTAAAGCAATTATAAAATTATTAAAAACACGCGAATATGGTACGTATCACGCCACTTGTGAAGGGGAGTGTAGCTGGTCTGAATTTGCGCAAGAAATATTTAAGCTTGCTAGGAAAGATGTAAAAGTAGAAGCGATTACGACAGAAGAATATAATGCGCAAACAAAACGACCAGCCTATTCGGTGTTAGAGAATTATATGTTTGCTCTAACAACCGATATAAAATTTGCTCATTGGCAGGAAGCACTTGCAGAATACATGGAACAACTTAATTAGATTTATAGGAAGTAGCAGTATAATTATCCATATTTTTGCGAATGGTAGTACCTTCTATTAGAAACTCTTTTAGAGTATCTTGGTCGTGCTTGCGAATTACTTGACTATATTCTGTTAAGCGACTTGCAAGTGCATCTATTTCGTCTGCTAAATATTCACTATTGGCTAAAAAAAGTTCGCTCCACATAGCTTCATTTAATTTCGCTACACGTGTCATATCACGAAAACTTCCAGCGGAAAAACCTAGAAACTTATCGGATAGAGGACTGCGTACATAAGCACTAGAAACCACGTGAGCTAATTGGGAAGTATATGCAATCATTTCATCATGTTCTTTTGGTGTGGAAACTTGCATTCTAGCAAATCCAATTGATTTTAACAATTGACTAAGATTATTTAAAATGGAAATATCTGTATACTCATAGGGTGTTAAAATCATAGAGGAACCTTGAAATAAATCGGCTTTAGAATACGTAAAGCCACTATGTTCTAATCCTGCCATAGGATGTCCACCACAAAAGTGAAAGGAATTTTTAGTGGCAATTTCTGCAATGGTATTACAGATTTCTTGTTTGACACCTGCACAATCTACGACAAGGGTACTCGCATCAAATTCTCGTTGGAAGGACTTGACATAATCAATAGTTGCTTGTGGATAGAGAGCAATTAGTATTAATTCACAACTTGCGGGATTTCCATCTGGTAAAAATCCGTCTACAGCATCGACTAATTCAGCATTGTTACGAATTGTATTTGATTGATCCCAAGCATATATTGTATGTGTAGTATATTTTTTGAAGGCTTTGGCAAAAGAGCCACCTATTAGTCCAAGTCCTATGATTCCAATTCTCATAATAATCAATCTCCTAACTGTTTATTCAATATTAGAAAGTTTCGTAGTTGCAAGCAAATGGACGAATTTCTCTAATAACTTTTGCTAATTCGTCGAATTCGTCAGGTGTTAATGACTGTGGACCATCGCACAAAGCTTTTGCAGGATTGTTGTGAACTTCGATCATAATACCATCAGCACCGGCAGCAGTAGCAGCAAGAGCCATTGGTTTTACAAGGTATTGATAACCGCAGGCATGACTTGGATCTACAACAACTGGAAGATGAGTTAGACGTTTTAACACGGGAATAACGGATAAGTCTAAGGTGTTTCGTGTACGAGTTTCAAAGGTGCGAATACCACGTTCACAAAGTATAACATTTTGGTTGCCCCCTGCCATAATATATTCCGCACTCATTAGAAATTCGTCTACAGTACTAGAGAGTCCACGTTTTAATAGAATGACTTTATTTGTTTTTCCGAGTTCTTTTAAAAGTTCAAAGTTTTGCATATTTCTAGCACCTACTTGGATAATGTCTACATCATCAAATAATGGTAAGTGAATGTGATTCATGATTTCTGTTACAATAGGAAGTCCTGTTTTCTTTTTAGCTTCTGATAAGAGAGTTAGTCCATCATCTTGTAATCCTTGAAAGGCATATGGGGAAGTTCTTGGTTTAAAAGCCCCTCCTCTTAATAGTCCGGCTCCTGAAGATTTTACACGAGTAGCCACTTCATACATTTGTTCGCTAGATTCAATAGAACAAGGACCAGCAATAATTTGGAAATGTCCACCTCCAATTTTTGTTTGACCAATGGAAACGATTAGTGGTTCGTTGTGAAATTTTCGATTGGCATTTTTGAAAGGTTCTTGAATTCTTTGTACATTTTCTACAATATCAAGGGATTGAATTAGATCCATGTCAATTTTACTGGTATCACCTATTAGACCTACGATTGTATGGGTGGCACCTGTGGAAATATGGGTATCTAATTCCATGGAAGATAGCCAAGACTTTAAGTGTTCTACTTTTTCTGTTTCAGCTTCATTTTTTAAAATAATAATCATAATTGTTCTCCGTTCTAAATGTTAAAATTAATGTAATATAAAATAAAAGACCTTACAGTGAATTTACTGTAAGGTCTCGTGAGTCCTTAATTAAGAAAATAACAAGTTAAAAAAACCGTTCTTTCTTCAGTACATTCACACTCGGTCATGTATAGGACGGTAATAATAATAGTATGAAGTTGTATTCTTAAGTGAACACTTCATGTAATATCTCCTAATCATATAAATTAAATAAAAGCGCGAGACGGGGGTCGAACCCGCGACCCCCTCCTTGGCAAGGAGGTGCTCTACCACTGAGCCACTCGCGCAAAAAGCGGGTGATGGGAATCGAACCCACGTATCTAGCTTGGAAGGCTAGTGTTCTACCATTGAACTACACCCGCACGTAACAATTGTTATAATATCATATTAATTATTCAATGTCAAGAATAAAATGCCCAGAGCCGGAATCGAACCAGCGACACGAGGATTTTCAGTCCTCTGCTCTACCGACTGAGCTATCTGGGCGCTTCGAAAAATTATGAATAACGTTAATACATGGCACATTATATAAAATAATCCGAATATTGTCAAGCATTTTAATGTTCATTACTTGTGATTTTGTGGATATTAACATATTTATGTTTTACTTTCCACCAAGCCAATATTATTTTAAAATAATTAAAATGATAAGTATTATAGGCTATTTGTGTATCGAATAAAAAGGAGGCGAACAATCCTTGGTTTTTCTTTATAACGTTAAGAAAGAATTCGTTCCAAGCATAAAATATTAAGACATTATTGTAAACTCTGTTATAATAGTTAATGTGTGGTTGCATGGATTTTTGATATAAAACAGTGGATAGTTCACTAGAGGTTTTCGAGTGAATAATAGCAGTAGCCGCAAATTCACCAGATATTAATGCTCCATAGATACCATCTCCAGGTATACAAGTGCTATAACCACCTGTATCACCAACTAGTAAAATACTTCCTTGATGGTTTGTAATCTCAGTACAATGCCAGTTATAAGGAACGAGAGCCTGTTTAATCTCGTTTATTTCTACAGCATAGTTGTGTTGAGTCTGTAAATAGTTTTGAAAAAAAACTGGTAGATTAAGCGAATCATGTTTGGATTGGCTACATAAACAGCCAATTGTAATACTATCTCCTTTTGGAAATTCGCAGAGAAAACCATCGTGAAACAAACCTAAATTAATAAGGATGCGATCATTATTAAAAGTTAATTTCTTTTTAGGGATAATGATTCCACACCCCTTAGCATAATACAATTTGCTAGTGCGAACGTATTGTTGAGTGATTCCGTTTGCACCATCTGCCCCGATTAAATGAGAGTAAGAGATAGCTTCCTGATTGCTTAATGTAATAGTTTTATTTATTTTATCAATTGCAATTACTTCTCCTTGTAGAAATTCACCCCCTTGTTTTATGAATTTGTCTAATAATAATTTATCGAATGTGGGTCTGTGAACTAAGTGTAGCGATTCGCTACATTTTAAGTCTGCTATATATTCATTTTTTCTTGCAATGCACACTTTTTTACAAGTGTTAACTAATATGTCATGTATTTCGTGAATTCCTTGTAATTTAAGGTGAGTGAGTGTTTTGGCAGTAAGTAAGCCACCACATAATTTAAAGCGAGGGAATTCACATTTATCTATAATGAGACAATCCACGCCATTTCTAAGCAAAGTGATTCCTGCACTAATACCGGATGGACCAGCCCCAATAATTACGACATCATGTGTGTTCATGTTAGATCCTTTCATATTTTGGTTGTAATCAGTAAAATCTCATGTGCTTTTATTTTTCTTGCCATATTATACCATAATCACACAAAATATGCATTATTTAATTATTTTTTTGCACAATTCTAACATGAGAGATAGGATGGAAGGTTTCATAATAAAAATATTAAGAAATAGAAAAACCATAGTGCATATTCTACGAGAGTATGATAGAATAAACTACATATGTACAGAAGAGTATTAGGGTGGACGGAATCGTGATAAATAGGAGGTATTTAAGATGGAACGAAAGAATCTAAGTGTAGAAGAGATTGTACAACAGTATAAAGGAGAAGTGAATCGATTAGTACGTTATATTCCGTGGTTAGAGACTAAGAAGCAAAATCATGAACAAGCGTATTATACAGAAACAGATACAGAAGAAAAGACATTGCCAGTTCCTGTTTATGATAGTACATTATTGCAATTAATTAAAGAGATTCGAAATAGTAAATATTTGAATAAAAATTACTCTTATGTTTATAGCAAATATCGTATAACATCAGCAAAAGATGAGAAAAAAGTAATTGCACAAATAGGAATTGAAGATATAGATCATTTATATGCTATCTTGTCACGATATGTTATAAAGGGAATGACAAAAGGAATTGTTTGGACGGAAGGAGTTCAAGAGGGGATTTACTTACAAGTAATATTAAAGATGAAAGAATTAATTGAGTTTCGGGAAGGATTATTAATGTCTTAATGAAGCAAAAGCGAGGTAGAAGGGGAAGTAGTAGATAAATGAGTTAGTAAGGTGGGCAATGGTATGGGAGAGAAATCAGAGCAAAAGAGGCAATTGATTTTAAGAATTGCAAGGAAAGTATTTGTTGCATATGGTTATAAAAATGTAACGATGCAAGATATTGTAGAAGCTTGTGATATTAGTCGTGGAGGATTGTATTTGTATTTTAGCAGTCCCAAAGAAATATTTGAGTCTGTACTAGAATTTGAATCACAAGAAACAGATGATATTTTTACGGGAAAGATTTCGCAAGATGCCACTTCAGCAGATATTTTAGCCCTTTTTTTAAAAGAGCAAAAAAAAGAAATACTAAAAGATGAAAATACATTACTAGTTGCAATGTATGAATATTTTTTTGAAAATAAAGCAGAGAATACCAATAGTCTAATTCGACAACAATTTGATATGGCAGTAAAAGTGATACAAACATTAATTCAAAATGGTGTAGAAAGTGGAGAATTTGACTGTGAAGATTCTTTGGCAATGGCAGAGACTATTATGTATTTATTAGAAGGTCTAAAAATTACATCACAAACTATGGGAATATCAGAAGCAGATATTAATAAGCAATTACTATTTGTTTTAAAAGGTTTGGTGAAAGATGCGAAGAGATAGAATCTTAACATAGAAGAGAAGTGGAGGAAGTAGCAGCATGGACAAAGTGCAACGTATATATGTGGAGAAGAAGGAGCAATATGCAGTTAAGGCAAAAGAGCTAAAAGAGGATATAGAACATTTTTTGGGCATTCAAGGAATAGAACACCTACGGATTTTTATACGTTATGATATAGAGAATCTATCAGAAACAACTTTTGAACGTGCGTGTAAAAGTGTGTTTTCAGAACCACCAGTAGATCAATTATTCTTAGAAACGATAGAGATACCTGAGAATTCCTATCAATTTAGTGTGGAATATTTACCTGGACAATTTGACCAACGAGCTGATTCTGCTATACAATGTGTGCAATTTTTAGATGAAAATGAAGAACCAATCATTAAAACGGCCATTACCTATTTGATGATTGGTTCTATTACCGAAGAGGAATTTCAACGAATTAAGGGATATTGTATCAATCCTGTAGATTCAAGAGAAACAGATTTCATTAAACCACAAACATTAATTGCAGAGTATGAAGAAGCACCACAAGTAACTAGAATTGATAATTTTTGTGAACTAGATGATCGGTTGCTAAAAGAATTATACGATTCATTGGGCTTGGCAATGACTTATGAAGATTTCAAGCATATTCAATCGTATTTTCAAAATACAGAACATCGTAGTCCTTCTATGACAGAGATCAAAGTGTTAGATACGTATTGGTCGGATCATTGTCGCCATACCACGTTTTCTACAGAATTGAAAACTGTAACATTTAAAGAAGGATATTATAAGACACCTTTTGAAACTACGTATCAAAGTTATTTAGACGCAAGAGAAGAAATTTTTCAAGGAAGAGACGATAAGTTTATCTGTTTGATGGATTTAGCATTAATGGCAATGCGAAAGCTAAAAAAAGACGGTAAATTACAAGATTTAGAAGAATCAGAGGAAATCAATGCTTGTTCTATTGTAGTACCAATTACGATGGAGCGTGAAGGGGAAGCAATTACAGAAGAATGGTTAGTAAATTTTAAAAATGAAACGCATAATCACCCTACTGAGATTGAGCCGTTTGGTGGTGCTGCTACGTGCTTAGGTGGTGCTATAAGAGATCCTTTGTCAGGACGTTCTTATGTTTATCAAGCTATGAGGGTTACAGGAGCAGGAGATCCAACGCTACCAGTAGATAAGACTTTGAAAGGAAAGTTATCTCAGAAGAAATTAGTAAGAGGAGCTGCTAATGGTTACTCGTCCTATGGGAATCAAATTGGATTAGCAACAGGACTTGTAAAAGAAATCTATCATCCTCATTACGTTGCCAAGAGAATGGAAATTGGGGCAGTAATGGGAGCTGCACCAAGGAAAAATATAATACGCGAAACTTCTGATCCAGATGATATTATTATTCTATTAGGAGGGCGTACAGGGCGTGATGGCTGTGGTGGAGCAACAGGCTCTTCTAAAGTGCACACTATGGAATCTATTGAGATGTGTGGTGCAGAAGTACAGAAAGGAAATGCACCAACAGAACGTAAAATACAAAGATTATTTCGTAGAGAAGAAGTAAGTAGATTGATTAAGAAATGCAATGATTTTGGTGCGGGTGGTGTCTCTGTAGCAATTGGTGAATTAGCAGATGGATTAATTATAGATTTAGATAAAGTACCTAAGAAATATGAAGGTTTGGATGGAACGGAATTATCTATTTCAGAATCTCAAGAAAGAATGGCAGTAGTAGTTGACCCAAAAGATGTGGAACAATTCTTGCAATACGCCATAGAAGAAAACTTAGAAGCAGTAGAAGTGGCAAGAGTAACAGAAGAAAAACGATTGATACTATTATGGAGAGGCGAAGAAATCGTCAATCTACAGCGTTCCTTCTTAGATACAAATGGCGCTCATCAAGAAACAGATGTAACGGTAGAAAGTCCTAATGAGAAAGAGAATTACTTTCGCAAGATTGCTATAGAGAAAGTGAAAAGTGATTTACAAAAAGGGGATGTAAAAAGTGCATGGATTCATACATTAGAAGATTTGAATGTATGTTCTCAAAAGGGATTAGTAGAAATGTTTGACGCATCTATTGGCACGGGAAGTGTGGTGATGCCATATGGAGGAATTCATCAATTAACAGAAACGCAAACAATGATTGGAAAGCTACCGCTATTACAAGGAGAAACGGATACAATTACTATGATGAGCCATGGTTTTGATCCATTTTTATCAGAATGGAGTCCGTATCATGGTGCTATCTACGCTGTATTAGAATCTATGGCTAAGATTGTAGCTAGTGGTGGTGATTACAAGAAGATTCGGTTTACGTTCCAAGAATATTTTAGGCGAATGAGCGAAGATCCAAGAAGATGGAGCCAGCCATTTGCAGCACTATTAGGAGCGTATGATGCACAGATGGGATTTTCGTTACCATCTATTGGTGGAAAAGATAGTATGTCAGGTTCTTTTCATGAAATGGATGTACCACCAACTCTGGTATCTTTTGCAGTAGATATAGGTTCTAAGAAAACAGTGATTACACCAGAGATTAAATTAGTAGAGAATCATTTGGTGCGTTTTACAATTGAAAAAGATGAGTACGACATTCCGTTGTATAAGGAAGTAATGGATTTGTATGAAAGGTTTGCACAATTATGTGAAGAAGAAGTCATTGTTTCTGCCTACGCCTTAGATGGAAAAGGAATTGCGGCAGCTCTTAGTAAAATGGCATTTGGAAATGGGTACGGGGTGCTATTATCGGACCAATTAGTAGAAAGAGAATTATTTCAAAATGAACTGGGTAATCTAATAGCAGAAGTACCAGCACATTTATTAGCAAGAATTACCATTCCGTATACGTATATAGGACAAGTGATACAAGAGCCTAAATTTGTATATAAGGACATGGAACTTACTATGGAAGAGGCATTAGCATCATGGACTTCCACATTGGAAAAAGTATTTCCTACTAAAGCAGAAGAAGAGAAAGATAGAATAGAAACAAGGTTATATGATTCTACTAGTATCTATGTATGTAAGGAAAAAATAGCAAAACCAACTGTTTTTATTCCAGTTTTTCCTGGAACAAATTGTGAATATGATAGTGCTAGAGCATTTGAAAAAGCAGGTGCTAATGTGATTGTACAAGTATTTAAAAATTTATCACCACAAGATATACGTGATTCTGTAGTTGCATTTGAGAAAGGGATAGGAAAATCTCAGATTATTATGTTCCCAGGAGGGTTTAGTGCAGGAGATGAACCAGATGGAAGTGCAAAATTCTTTGCTACAGCATTCCAACACGATAAATTAAAAGCGAGTGTGGAAAAATTATTAAAAGAGCGTGATGGATTAGCACTAGGTATTTGTAATGGATTTCAAGCACTAATTAAATTAGGATTAGTTCCATATGGTGAGATAGTAGGACAAGAAGAAACGTCACCAACTTTAACATATAACACGATTAATCGACATATTTCTAAGATGGTGTATACAAAAGTAGTCTCAAATCAGTCGCCGTGGCTACAAGAAGCAAAGCTTGGTAAAGTTTATGTGAATCCAGCATCTCATGGAGAGGGACGTTTTGTAGCTAGCCAAGAGTGGATTGAGCAGTTGTTTGCTAACGGACAAGTGGCAACTCAATATTGTGATCAAGAAGGTGTGATTAGTAAGAGTGAAGAATATAATGTGAATGGATCTTATGTGGCGATTGAAGGGATTACCTCGCCAGATGGACGATGCTATGGAAAAATGGCACACTCTGAACGACAAGGAGATTGTGTAGCGATTAACATTTACGGAGAACAAGATTTAAAAATATTTGAATCAGGTGTAAATTATTTTAAATAAAAATGAATTAATAAGCAACTTAGTATGTGTTACGTGAATAGTATCCACTTTGTAAAACTAAGAGAGTACACAAAAACAACAGAAATGTTGCATGAATCGTGTACTCTTTTGGTTTTATTAAGAATGGGTGGTATCCTTGTGGGAAATGTAGCAGGAACAGGAGTGAAAGTGATTGCTACAAAAGAGATGATGAAGATATAAGAAAATGAAAAGGCTTTCTATAAGTTCTTTTCAAATTTATAGAAAGTATGATATAATGAACCAATTGTGCAATAGGATGTGTAGATGAGTAAAGAGTAAGATTGGAGATATGGAATGAAAGCTTTTTTGATACTAGAAGATCGTACTATATTTGAGGGGATTAGTATAGGAGATGCGGGAGAAATGATTAGTGAAATCGTCTTTAATACCTCAATGGCAGGATACTTAGAAGTGCTAACAGACCCTTCTTATGCAGGGCAAGCAGTATGTATGACCTATCCTCTAATTGGTAATTATGGAGTATGTAAAGACGATATAGAATCTAGACAACCTTGGACAGATGGATTGATTGTTCGAGAATTGGCAAGAGTACCAAGTAATTTCCGATGTGACATGACATTACAAGAATACTTAGTACAACATAAGGTTACTGGTATTGCTGGGATTGATACACGTGCATTGACGAAGATTCTTCGAGAAAAAGGTACAATGAATGGTTGCATTACAACCAATGAAGAATTTGATATAGAAGAAATAGTTGTTAGATTAGGACAATATGAAACAGGACAAGTAGTAGAGAAGGTAACTTGCAAAGAGAAATATTCTATGAGCGGATCGAAGTACTTAGAAGACAATGGTGCTATTTCAGGAAGTGCTTATTTTCAAGAAGAAGACTATAGAAATGGTAAGCGAGAGAAGTGTCCAAGTCTTGTAAGAGAATTAAATGGAACAGGGAAGAAGGTAGCATTATTAGATTTAGGTGCAAAGAGTAATATTGCCGTTTCCTTAGTAAAAAGAGGGTGTGAAGTAACCATATATCCAGCATTTACAAAGGCTGAAGAAATGATTGCAGATAATCCAGATGGGATTATGCTGTCTAATGGTCCAGGGGATCCTAAGGAATGTGCGACTATTATTGAAGAGATTAAAAAGTTGTATGCTACAGAAATTCCTATCTTTGCTATTTGTTTAGGACATCAGTTAATGGCACTTGCTACTGGTTGTGATACGTATAAATTAAAATATGGACATCGTGGAGGAAATCATCCAGTAAAAGATTTGTCAACTAATAAAGTGTATATATCTTCTCAAAATCATGGTTACGTAGTAGACAGTGCTAAATTAGATGAGAAAGTAGCAATACCAGCCTTTATGAATGTAAATGATGAAACCATTGAGGGCTTATCATATGTAGGTAAAAATATTTTTACCGTACAATTTCATCCAGAAGCTTGTCCAGGTCCTCAAGATTCTAGCTACTTATTTGATCGATTTATTAAGATGATGGAGGAAGTATAAATGCCTAAGAATAACACCATTAAGAAAGTATTAGTGATAGGATCTGGTCCAATTGTAATTGGACAGGCAGCAGAATTTGATTATGCTGGAACACAAGCGTGTCGATCTTTGACAGAAGAAGGCATTGAAGTGGTATTAGTGAACTCGAATCCTGCAACTATTATGACGGATAAAGAGATTGCAGATAAAGTCTATATTGAACCACTTACCATACCAGTATTAGAGCGAATTATTAAAAAGGAAGAACCAGACAGTATTCTACCGACTCTAGGTGGACAAGCAGGGTTAAATCTAGGAATGGAATTAGAGGAAACAGGAATTCTTGAAAAATATGGTGTCTGTCTAATTGGTACTACTGCCATGACAATCAAGAAAGCAGAAGATCGCTTAGAATTTAAGATGACTATGGAGAAGATTGGTGAGCCTTGTGCAGCTTCTCTTGTAGTAGAAAATGTACAAGATGGGGTTGAATTTGCCTCTAAGATTGGATATCCAATTGTATTAAGACCAGCTTATACATTAGGTGGTAGTGGAGGTGGAATTGCTCAGAATCAAGTGGAATTACAAGAAATTCTAGAAAATGGATTACGACTTAGTCGAGTAGGGCAAGTATTAGTAGAACGTTGTATTTCTGGGTGGAAAGAGATTGAATATGAGGTAATGCGTGATGCTAATGGAAATTGCATCACCGTTTGTAATATGGAAAATCTGGATCCAGTAGGAGTTCATACAGGGGATAGTATTGTGGTAGCACCATCTCAAACATTAGGTGATAAAGAGTATCAAATGCTTCGAAGTTCTGCCCTTAATATTATTAATGAATTAAAGATTACAGGTGGATGCAATGTACAATACGCACTTCATCCTACTAGTTTTGAATATTGTGTTATAGAAGTAAACCCTCGTGTAAGTCGCTCATCAGCACTTGCGTCGAAGGCTACGGGTTACCCAATAGCAAAAGTAGCCGCTAAAATTGCACTAGGATATACCCTTGATGAGATTAAGAATGCTATTACAGGAAAAACCTATGCAAGTTTTGAGCCAGTATTAGATTACTGCGTGGTAAAGATTCCAAGATTACCATTTGATAAATTTATTACTGCTAAGAGAACTCTTACCACGCAAATGAAAGCAACTGGAGAAGTAATGAGTATTTGTACGAACTTTGAGGGGGCGTTTATGAAAGCCTTGCGTTCTTTGGAACAGCACGTAGATTCCCTTCAAAGTTATGATTTTACACACTTAAATAAGGAAGAGTTGTTAGAACGGTTAGAATTAGTAGATGATCAAAGAGTCTTTGTGATTGCAGAAGCAATTCGTAAAGAAATTTCTTATGATACTATTCATGAGATTACCAAGGTGGATAGCTGGTTTATAGATAAAATAGCTATTCTAGTAGAAATGGAACAAGTCTTAATTCAGAAAGAATTGACAGTAGAGTTATTACGAGAAGCGAAACGAATCGAGTTTCCAGACAACGTAATTGCTAGATTAACGAAGAAAACAGAATCTGAAATCAAGAAAATGCGTTATGAAAATGGAATTATAGCAGCATTTAAGATGGTAGATACTTGTGCAGCAGAATTTGCAGCATCGACTCCGTATTATTACTCTTGTTTTGGAAGTGAAAACGAAGCATTAGAGACGAAACCATTAAAAAAAGTCCTAGTATTAGGTTCTGGACCTATTCGTATTGGACAAGGAATTGAATTTGATTACTGTTCGGTTCATAGTACTTGGGCATTTCGCAAGGAAGGATATGAGACTATTATTGTGAATAATAATCCGGAAACAGTAAGTACGGATTTTGATATTGCTGATAAATTATATTTTGAGCCATTAACTACAGAAGATGTACAAAATATTGTAGACATTGAAAAACCAGATGGTGCAGTCGTACAATTTGGTGGACAAACAGCTATTAAATTAACAAAGAGTCTTATGGAAATGGGGGTACCAATTCTAGGGACAAGTGCAGAAAATGTGGATGCAGCAGAAGATCGAGAATTATTTGATAAGATTTTAGAAGAGTGTGAGATTCCAAGACCTTCTGGTGGAACGGTTTATACTGCAGAAGAAGCAAAAGTGATTGCTAATGAATTAGGGTATCCAGTATTGGTACGCCCTTCTTACGTGTTAGGTGGACAAGGAATGCAAATTGCTCTATCTGATGAAGAAGTAGAAGAATTCATGGAGATTATTAATCGTATTGTACAAGATCACCCGATTTTAGTGGATAAATATTTAGTAGGAAAAGAAATTGAAGTAGATGCAGTTTGTGATGGAACTGACATTCTAATACCTGGTATTATGGAACATATTGAGCGAGCAGGAGTACATTCAGGTGATAGTATCTCTGTATATCCAACACAATCTATTAGTGAACAGGTAAAGTTGAAAATTGCAGAATACACAAGTCGATTGGCTAAATCTCTTCATGTTATTGGATTAATTAACATTCAATTTATCGTCTGTGGAGAAGAGGTTTATGTGATTGAAGTAAATCCGAGATCTTCTAGAACGGTTCCTTATATTAGTAAAGTAACAGGAATTCCTATTGTAGATTTAGCAACTCAAGTGATTATAGGCAAGAAAATAAAAGAACTTGGCTATGAAGTAGGATTACAAAAAGAGTCAGCCTATATTGCGATTAAAATGCCAGTCTTTTCTTTTGAAAAAATAAGAGGAGCTGAGATTAGCCTAGGACCAGAAATGAAATCAACAGGAGAATGTTTAGGAATCGCTAAAACATTTGAAGAAGCCTTGTATAAAGCCTTCTTAGGAGCTGGTATTGATCTTCCAAAACATAAGCAAGTGATTCTTACAGTAAAAGATGCTGATAAAGGGGAAGCTATTGAAATTGGAAAACGATTTGAGCGATTAGGTTATACCATATATGCCACAAGAAGTACGGCAGCAGCTTTACAGGAAGCAGGTGTAAAGGCTAGAAAGGTTAATAAAATCAACCAAGAATCCCCAACGGTGATGGATTTGATTCTAGGACATAAGATAGATTTAGTGATTGATACACCAACACAAGGACGAGATAAATCAAGAGATGGCTTCTTAATTCGAAGAACAGCTATTGAAACAGGAGTAAATTGTCTAACTTCTCTAGATACGGCAAAAGCATTATTAACAAGCTTAGAACACGCCAATACAGAAGAATTGACATTAGTAGATATTGCAAGTGTTTCGTGTGGAGAGTAGTAGGAGAAAGGAGAAGTTTTCGTGGAGAGAATTAATCATAAAATATTTATGGTAGTATTAGGATTTGGAATATTAATGATATGGCTCATAGCTGCAAACGGAAAAGAGGGAATGCATCTAGATGAATATCTTTCTTTTTCATTGGCGAATTCTCAACCTGAAGCTAATGGATATTTATACGACATACAATATGGAAGAGAATATTCAGGACTGGAATTATATAATGAGTTATTAAATGTAAGTGAAGCAACGAAGTTTAACATTAAGAATGTATTTGAACGTCAATCCAGTGATACCCATCCACCGTTATATTATGTGGTGCTTCATATCTTATCCTCCATAGTAGATAATGCTTGGATGTTAAAAAGGATTGGTTTACTTTTGAATATTGGATTAGGGCTACTGATATTTTATATAATAAGCAAAATTGTGAATTGTTTTATACAAAATGAAAAAATATCAACTGTTTTAAGTTTTTTATTTTGTAGTACATATGGGATGGTAAATGGTATGATATTTATTCGAATGTATGTAATGCTTACTTTATTTACCGTATTATTATCTTATTTATTAATTAAAAATAAATCAAATGACAATAAGAAGTTATTGTTTTATATTCAACTAGGCTTAGTTTCAATCGGTGGGATTTTAACTCAATATTTCTTTTTGATTTTTCTTTGTAGCATAGTATTGGTATATGGAATATTTTTAATACGAAATAAAAGATTCAAGGAATTGTTAATAGGGGGAATAACGATTGGATTATCAATGTTAATATCATACCTTATTTTTCCTGTTATGTATCAACATATGTTTTTGCAAGGGAGAGGATCAGAAGTAATTGGTAATGCACAAGAAGCAAGTTTACTACAAGGAGTGAATCGGTATTTAACAATTGTAGATAATGATTTATTTGCAGGAATGTTAATGACATTACTGTTGTGTATTTTGGTTTTATTTGCTTGTTGTAAAGAGGATTATGTTAAAAAAATTATAGAAAAGAAAGAACAATATATTATTTTGTTGATACCGTGTATTTTAACCTTTTTATTTGTGGCAAAATCAGTACCATATTATACGATGAGATACATTTATAATCTATATTTTGGATTTTATCTTATGGTATTTTTATTATTGTATCAATTGTTGTTATCGTGGTCCAAAAGAGGGGCTGCAATGTGTATTGCTATAGCAATAATTATAGTGGGGGG
>JAWXVF010000238.1:0-2644 GCA_044425555.1 Eubacteriales bacterium | reverse complement strand
TCGTCTATAAGAAGTTCCACTTCTCGTAATTCTTGAATTTCTATTGCTACCTCTACTGCAAAACCAACAACACTACTCACTGCTCCAACCGCATTTCCTAGTACAGCTTTTCCAGTCTTTTCCACTACTGCTTCTGATAACTCCCCTATTATTTCACCAGTTGCTTCATCAGATGCGAATTTAGTCACATTCTCTACTACATTTTTCCCTAGTAGTTTTGTTCTAAGTTGATTATCACCTTTATCTTTTACTATGGTAAGAGATGGATTTTGTGCACCAAATTCACCATGAAATCGTCCAATTTGCCTAATCACATTTAACATGGTAAGGTTTTGAAAGATTTCCTCTTGAACATTTTTTGTATCACTATCTGCAGTAGTCTCATTTAGTTTCCCTTGTGATTGAAGTTCTTTTCTTTCCTTTAATTGTGCATTGGAAAATGCTTCTACACTGGCATAGAGATTATAAAATCTACTAGGATGTTCGATTTCCTCCACATAAGATTTACATTTTCTCTGCTCCTCGTTTTATTTGTAAATACTCTAACTCCTTAATTATATACATATATCGTTCTCTCGACGGGTCTAACAGATAATATATATATGTAATTCCACCTATAGTTCCTACAATTACACCTCCAATGATAATGATTGAAAACAGCACATCATATGACGTATAATCAATAACAAGGCTTATTATTCCAATAATAATAGTTCCTATTGTATTAATTACTTTTCTAATCATTGAATTTCTTTTCATATCTGCTTCTATTTTTTTGTTATAACATTGTATCAATCCATCAATCTGTTCCTTGCTCTTTATATTAAATTCATTTACTAATGTCCACTACTTGTTTGACTTCCATTCCTTCGTCCAATCATATACTATTTCTACAATTGCCCCTGTAGCTCTTATACTCTTCATATCACACTTTAGATATAGTCCAATACCATCTTGCGTTATATACGCTGAACTATACTCTGAATCCTTAAGAATATGAGATATCCCCTTCTCCTCCACAAGAGTTGCATGTTCAAATGTAGCATTCTTTAACAATACTTCTACAGAATCTCCTCCTCTCATATCTTGTAGATATTTTAAGTTCGCATCTATTGTGAGATCTAGTTGTGGGATTCCTTCTAATAACTCCTCTTGTTCCACTAAATCATCTAGGAATAATAACCTATCTTCTGCTAGCGAATAGATAATCCCCATTTGATCCATGTCTGTTCCTTGTTCTCCTATTGAATAGTCTCTCGTAAGAATCATACTAAGAATTTCATTATCATAATAGGTAATATCGTAACTACCTTCTCTATAGATTTCACCTATGTAATTCTCTATATCTTCTTCCCTTTCTCCTCGAAGTAGATATTGATGAATGTATTCATTTAACTGTGTTAGAGGAACATCATCTATTACTATGGTTGGATAGGAAATCATCACATCTTTAGATTGATAGGTATGTTCCATCACTTCATAACGTACATACTCCAGTCCACCTTCTGTAGGGGGATTGTCCTCCTCTACTAGATGTGTAATACTCGTTAATTTCTTCAGAAGTAGCTCTTGTGCCAGTTCTTCTTCTCGTTTTTCTTGTTCTGCTTGTTGTTTTAGCTCCTCTTCTCGTTTCTTTTGTTCTTCTTCCTCTTCCATATCAGACAATTCTTTCTCTGTTAGACGATTATCATTTCCATAATCTCTCATCTTCTCCTCATAATTAGAAAATCTTTCCTTATAGAATCCCCCTCCATAAGATATGGTGATATAGGATGCATCTAGTACTCCATAGTAGCCACTAAATGTAATCCTCGTTCCTTTATCAAATTCTGTTTCCATGAATTCTAGCAGTGGATCTTCTTGAAATAATGCCTTATAATTCTTATCTTCCACTCCTATATCATATGTAATAGACATACTAGAACCATCTTCTTTAGGAGTAGGAAAAACTCTACTATCTACCCTTAGGCTACCTAAATATTCTTGGTTCATATCTAGATATTCCATCATAGGACGAAATGATAAGATTCGCTCCCTTAATTCTTCATCTGCTACTTCTTCTAATAATTGTACTCCTTCTTCTGTGTAGGCAATGTTATAACCATACTTCTTACCCTCATCTTGATCATTTTCATATATGGTAGTTTGATACTGTCCTGTAATTGTTCTTTCTTTCCCATCTAGAAATAAATAGATGGTATCATAGAACATCGGATTTACCTCCTTATATCTTTGTTGTGTTCTTGTAGTTACCAGTGAATAGATTTCATCGCCTTCTGGAAGTAACTCCATTATACTTTCCGTTGGATAGTGGTCACTGAATGATTTAAAATGCTCCCTAAATTCTTTTTTACTCATTTGAGAACTACTCATTATTATGGGACTTATTATGATAATTCCCACTAAAATGGCAACACTTACTTGGGGATATATATGATCCCCATACTTCTTTCCTAATAAGCTCTTTTTGAAAAATTGAGGAATCACCTTCAGTATCCCTGTGTTACATTGCAAGAATCTAGTGTTCTTTTTAAGGTCTTGATGAATCGCCTTAAGTACCTCTTTGCTACATTGCAAGAATTCATTTTGCTTTTTGAGGAATTGGCGAATCACCTCAAATATCCCTATATAAAATCCAATTTCC
>JAWXVF010000237.1:0-2648 GCA_044425555.1 Eubacteriales bacterium | reverse complement strand
TATGGAAACTTACACAGGAGGAAATTGTGTAAGTAAAGGTACTTGGATTTCAATAGGTTCGACAGAAAGTATTTTTCTTCTTTCTAGAGCCTATAATAGTGCCTATTATTTTAGAGTTGATAGTACATCTCGGTTGACAATCGTGAGAAGAAGGGCACATTTATCTGCTATATCTGTGTTGGAAAATACGTACAATAATAAGCCGATTTTAGAAGAAATCACAATACCATTAGATACAGCACTGCTTTCTACTGCTAACATTACATGGAATTTTGATAATGATGATAGGTGTTTATATATCACTACAGCAAGTGCTATTACGTTAACAGCTAATAGTACTTTCTTAATAACCAAAATAGAATTTGACACATGGGAAGTAACACAATATACCATGACTAATACAACAGGAATTACTCTTGGCACAAGTGGTAGAACTTATGCTTATGTTCATCAAAGATTTATTTTACTTAGTGCAAGTGCTAGTCCGTATGTGTTATGGCAGTTGGAGGTAGGAAACTCTGCTAATGTAGAGGCTTATACTATGTATAATGAAAATACCTTTCAAGGATTACCACAGTATGGAATGAATGGCAGGGTTTATTATGATAAGATTGCAGGGTATGTGCATGTAGCAAAGCTTGATAAAAAAGAGGTTGTACAAACGGAGCAAAAGCAAATTTTGTTTAGTACAAATAATAATTATCCAACATACGGAGTTCCGTTTTTAGACGAGCCAATGCTTCTGTATTACGCCTCATCATCTAGTAGTGTTACTGCGTTTTTTCAAGGAATAGCACAGCTCACTAACTACCTAGCCACCATCAATAACTTATCAGAACCAGTGGCAAAAACAGCAGATAAGACAATGAAAATCACCTATATTATTCAAGAAGTATAAAAGAAACAGTTGCCAATTAGGAACTGTTTTTCTTATAAGTAACTAATGATCATTAAGTAAGAAAGAGAGGAATGTAACATGAAAGAAATGTGGAACTTTACACAACTAGTACTAACAGGAATTGGAGGATTCCTAGGAGGATTCTTAGGAGGAACAGATGGGCTATTGTATGCTCTGATTACATTTGTAATCATTGATTATGTGACAGGAGTTATGTGTGGTATTGAAGCAAAGAACTTATCCAGTGAAATAGGTTTTAGGGGAATCTTTCGTAAGATTCTAATTTTTCTATTAGTAGGAATTGCCAATATACTAGATGTACAAGTGATTGGAACAGGAGCAGTATTAAGAACTGCTGTAGTATTCTTTTATCTGTCTAATGAAGGGATTAGCGTATTAGAAAATGCAGGACGGTTAGGTTTGCCGATTCCAAGTAAGATTAAGGATATTTTAGAACAGCTACATAACAAAGTGGAAGATACAGAAAGCGAGGATAAGTAATGAGTAATGAAACAGTAAACATCAAAGAAACAAATCTATCATTTAGCACCCTAACCACAAGAACTGCAACCACAAGAATATTCCTACACCATGCGGCAGCAACTACTTGTGGAGCAGAAACAATTCACACATGGCACAAAAATCAAGGATGGAGTGGCATAGGTTATCATTTTGTAGTGAGAAAAGATGGAACCATAGAGAGAGGTAGACCAGAGGACAAAGTAGGTGCTCATGTAAGTGGTCATAATTCAGATTCTATTGGGATTTGTTTCGAAGGGAACTTTGAAAGTGAAACGATGAATGAAGCACAGAAGCAAGCAGGTACTAACCTTGTGGCTTATGTGAAAAGTTTATACAAAGTTGACAATGTGTATCAACACAAAGACGTTGCTGCTACAGCTTGTGCAGGTGCTAATTTTCCATTTGAAGATATTGTCGGTGGAACGATTAGCACAGATAAAGTGGAAGATATAGTGGAAGAAAAAGAAGATACGGATATTATGTATACAGTAGTGGAAGGGGACACATTATCTAAGATTGCTGATCAGTATGGGATAACAGTAGATACCCTTACAAGTCTTAATCTGATTGAAGATATAAACAAGATTAAAGTAGGGCAAATTCTTAAGATTCAACAAGTAATAGATTTTTACTTAGTTAGAGTCACAGCTAACGTATTAAATATAAGAGCAGGTGCCGGTACTTCTTATAATGTGATTGGAACGATTACGAATCAAGAAGTGTATACTGTGGTAGAAACAGTAGGAACTTGGGGGAGGCTAAAATCAGGAATGGGTTGGATCTCATTGAATTATACAGAAAAAGTATAAAGAAAAACACTTGCAAGACGCTAGGTGAGAGAGTATAATGGAAACAAGAAGACACCCATAATACGGTTAGTCATCAGAGTTTAGTAATTAATAAAAAATAATCGCATGTTTTCTGAGGACGGGCGATTATTTTTTTATGGTTACAATGATTAGTAAAATAATAATTAAAATTAGTGCTATGTATTCCATAAAACCACCACCTTTCTATGTAAGACATATTAGGGCGATGACTAACCGCGTACCGTTTATGGGTGTCTATTAACATAATACTACAAAATAACAGAAAAAGAAAGCCCAACTGATACCGACAGTTGGGCTTTTGATTACTTGTTATTGATCATAGATTCTAACTTTTCGCAGATTAAGAGACTAGCCCATTCGGGTGGAGTGCGACGTTCTCCTTCCCAATCTTGCAAAGT
>JAWXVF010000236.1:0-2661 GCA_044425555.1 Eubacteriales bacterium | reverse complement strand
GTGAGTTTCGTCGGCTGGATCGCAGTGCTGATGGTTGAGCCAGAAGTCTTTGAATACTTCGCCATGGATATTGTACTTGTCACTGTTGTAGAATTCTTCTATTGTGTAGTTTGCCATTTTGTGTTCCTCCTTTGATTTTTGTTAAGGAACACAATACCACAAGTGGGGTGGAATAGCTATATGGCATATGAACCATTTTGTCATGTTAAAATCTGAACAGATTATACTTAAACAACTAAATAAATGAACAAATAAAATAACCCTGGACTTTTACGAATGAATATGTTATAATAATATTATTAGTAGGAGCAGGAGGTGCATTATGTTATATGCTTTAGATTTTTTCTGTGGTGCAGGAGGCATGAGCGAAGGTTTACTGCAAGCAGGTTTTCATATTTTATTTTCCAATGATTTGAGCCCAGATGTGCAAAAGACTTATATGAATAGGCATGAACAATTAGGTTTTGTTCAAGATGTAAACACACATTTCCATTGTGGAGATATTTCTAAATTAGATAGTGAATTTGTTTTTGAAAAAATCAACAATCTAACATTTTTTGATGAGAATAACAAACCGCCTGAAAAAATAGATGCTATTTTTGGTGGTCCTCCATGTCAAGGTTTTAGTCGAGCTGGTAAGCGCAGAGTTGATGATCCTAGAAATTTACTTTTCAAAGAATATTTAAAAATTATAAACGAAATCAAGCCTAGATATGTTGTAATGGAAAATGTTCAAGGTTTTAATGACACCAAATTTTATGATTTCGTAGGAACAACGGGAAATCAATATAAAAATGGTATGACTGCACCTGAAATATTGTTAAATGAATTCGATCTAATTGGATATAATGTATTAACCCCACAAATTTTAGATGCTTCTAATTTCGGTGTGCCACAAAAAAGAAAAAGAGCGATTTTTATCGCATATTTAAAAGACGAAAAAATGCCTAAGTATCCAACGCCGACTCACGATAGTAATAGCGCATTAACCGTTGCTGATGCGATAAGCGATTTAATCTTACCTGTTGAAAATCGACCAAAGAAATTAACAAAGTATCAACTTGAATCAAGAAAAGGAAGAACTCCTACTTTGTCTGGAGATCCTATTGAACACAGTGGTTTTCAATATAATACTGAATTATCAAATCATCAACATTTGATAATAGAACGATTCTCTCTATTCAAAGAAGGAGAAGATGGTTCAAATGTAAGAAAGCGAATTTTAGAAGAAGGGATAGATCTATCTAATAAGCCCCATATAGTAAAGCATTGTTCTGAAAAATTAAGTCTGGAAAAAGATGAGATTATACGTAAATTCAAAAACAATGATATAGATAATGATATGTTAGATGCTTTACTTACAAAAAAAACAATACGAACACGTCTTTGCAAAAACAGCCCATCTTTAACAGTTGTGACATTGCCAGATGACTATATTTCTCCCTTTGAAGATCGCACATTCTCCGTTCGAGAAATGGCAAGATTGCAGTCTTTTGATGACAGTTTCGAATTTTTAAGCAAGCGTACCACCGGCGGACCAAGAAGGAAGTTAGAAGTCCCACAATATACACAAGTAGGTAATGCGGTACCACCTTTATTGGCAAAAGCTATCGCTCTTGAAATAAAAAAAGCCTTGTTAGGATAGTAATACCCACCATCGAAGCAGATGGTGGGTATTACCTTTATAGAATGTATTCTGCTGGTTCAGGGAATAGCATATTTATGTGCTTGGGTTTGATTTTAAAAATATAACCATGATCTCTTACTTTTCCATTATCTTTAATATGCATCGTGTAATCCATAGTTATGATGCCAGAATCAAATAAATGTCCAAGTATTGACGCTGTTGGTTTTTTAGTATGCACAACAGAGTCGTATCTGAAAAACTCTTTATCATCTTCAATTTTCGAAGTTGCCTTCACCCAAAAAGTTTCCTTATGTTTTTCTAGGAGTCTATCTCTCAGTAATTTCAAGCTCCATTGGGCTACGTATTCATCAACTCCATCTTTTCTACAGTAGTTAGTCAGTAAGTCTTTTTCTACATCTACCCTGAAGAATAAACCTTGTGGATTTGGGCGATTCGCCTCTACAGTACAATAAAGGTTAAAACGACGAGATCCTCTATCTTCACTCCAGTATCCATATTTAGTAATCAGTGTATGGGCAGTCATACCATTACTATTTTCCCAATCAGGTACTTGAGTATATAAATTAACTCTATTAGGTTGACCTTGTTTCTTTCGGGAGCATTTTATTTCGATACCCTTATAATCTGGCTGCTTAGATGCATTTGGTTCTATTCCTAACAAGCTTTCGCACGTCATACCTACACCTGTGTCCCCATGTGTAACCGATTCAACGAAGCCAAGCTGATGGATAATTTTTAATTTTCCTAACAGTTCATTTGCAATCTTGCTATCTTCTTCGGCTAATGAATTTAACACGTCTGCCACAAACATATTATTTTCAATAGAACGGATCACATCTTCATCAGAAAGGTTAAATACATAAAGTTTTCCTTCTGATGCCACGAAAGCAAGCAAGTTGTTAGGTTTACAATATTTCTTGATACCATTAACCCAAATTCTTGGATCGCCTTGCTTGGTGAGTGGTCGATATAATGAAGTATGAGTTTCTATTTTCTTTTCTGAAGATACTAAG
>JAWXVF010000235.1:0-2665 GCA_044425555.1 Eubacteriales bacterium | reverse complement strand
CACGCACTATAGAACACTTCCATTTAAAGTTTGCATAAATTTACACTTGCAAACTTCCTCAAAATACGATACTATTTAACCATAGGAAATCTCTAAAAGCTAAATGAGCTTATCATTACTAAATATTAGAAGTTTTTAAAGATTTCCTATACAGTAAGAATACACTAAAAGTGCCATAAAATAAAGAGGAGAACTGAAAAATGAAAGAAAAAGTAATCTTAGCTTATTCAGGTGGACTTGATACCACCGCGATTATCCCTTGGTTAAAAGAAAATTTTGATTATGATGTAGTCTGTGTATGTATTGATTGTGGACAGGCCGACGAATTAGACGGATTAGAAGAACGTGCCAAGTTAAGTGGTGCAACCAAATTATACATAGAAGATGTCATTGATGAATTCTGTGATGATTATGTAGTTCCATGCGTACAAGGAAATGCCATTTATGAGAATAAATATTTATTAGGAACTTCTATGGCTCGTCCTATCATTGCAAAACGTTTAGTAGAAATCGCTCGCAAGGAAAATGCAACTGCTATTTGCCACGGTGCTACTGGCAAGGGGAATGATCAGATTCGTTTTGAACTTGGAATCAAAGCACTTGCTCCAGACCTTAAGATTATCGCTGCTTGGAGACATGAAAAATGGCATATGGATTCTCGCGAATCAGAAATTGAATACTGTAAGGAACATGGTATTGACCTACCATTTTCTGCTAACTCAAGTTATAGCCGTGACCGTAACTTATGGCATATTAGTCATGAAGGATTAGAATTAGAAGATCCTAACGAAGAACCTAATTACGATCATTTGTTAGTATTAGGGACGACTCCTGAGAAGGCTCCTAACGAAGGGGAATATGTTACTATGACTTTCGAAAAAGGTATTCCTACTAGTGTAAATGGTAAGACTATGAAAGTTGCCGATATTATTACGGAATTAAATACCCTTGGTGGAAAACATGGAATTGGTATTGTTGATATTGTAGAAAATCGTGTGGTTGGTATGAAATCTCGTGGTGTATATGAAACTCCAGGAGGAACCATTCTAATGGAAGCTCACCAACAATTAGAAGAACTTATTTTAGACCGTGACACCTTTTCTGCCAAAAAAGATATGGGAAATAAATTAGCAGATATTGTGTACGAAGGCAAATGGTTCACACCACTTAGAGAAGCAGTTCAAGCTTTTATCGTATCTACACAAACCTATGTAACAGGAACTGTAAAGTTCAAGTTATACAAAGGAAATATTATTAAAGCAGGAACGACTTCCCCTTATTCACTATACAACGAAAGCATCGCTTCCTTTACTACTGGCGATTTGTATGACCATCACGATGCAGAAGGATTCATCAACTTATTTGGGCTTTCTTGTAAAGTGCGTGCCATGAAAATGCAAGAAGTAGACGGCAAAAAATAATTACTTAGGAGAACTTATGAGTGTACTAACATTTATTGCCTCTTATATTATTCTCATAAATGCAACCTCTTTTTTCATGATGGGATTTGATAAGAAAAAGGCACGAAATCATCAATGGAGAATTCCAGAATCCACCTTAATGATTATTGCTCTGATCGGTGGTTCTGTAGGTGCACTTGTAGGAATGTTCTTCTTTCACCACAAGACGAAGAAGACTAAATTTATAGTAGGATTACCATTTATTCTTATGTTGCATATTGGACTTGTTATCATATTTTTACGAATTCTACCCTTTGAATATTATATGATATAAGCTTCCTAATTACTATATTTATCAATTATACCAGAAAGGATTTTCCAATGTATATAGCAATTTGTGATAATGACGCTGCACAACGAAAACACCTAGAACGTTTATTCAATCGAGAATCAGACCAACGTTTAAAAGATAATATTGTATTATATATTGAATCCTTTGGATTTGATTTTCAGTCATCTATTTCTGCAATTTTAAAATATGATGTATTCTTAATTAATCTAGAACAAAACAATGATACTACTCTTAGTATCATTGAATTATTACGTTCTACTGGAAGTACTGCTCCAATATATTTTTATAATGGTACAGAAATAAATTCAGCTATTGAAGAACAAGACGTACACTTTCTCATTGGATATTTAACAAATTCTCATATTACTTCTATAATAGATGAAATTTGGAGTAAGATGCAATCAAGAGAACCTACTATAGAAGTACGTACCGAAGAGGATACCCTGTATCTACTGCCTTCTAATATTGTTTCAATTAGAAGAAAGGATCTCCATGTGGAAATCCACCTAGCTGATGGAACCTCTCTTCATGTATATGAGCAACTAGACTATTATATTGACCTATTATCTAATTATCCTAGCTTCTTTTTATTAGGTTATTCTTACGTTTGCAACAAAGATTATATTAGCACCGTCTCTTTTAGAAGCGTAATCTTGCAAGAAAAACATAAGGTTCCACTATCTTTTATAGAATACTTTCAATTAAAGTCTTGGTTACGTAAGATGGAAACATGAAGTGTCTAATGTTTCCACAATAAAATTTTTATTGGTATAAGTGACTCATCTTTGTATTTTATAATATTAGACGAATTATTTGCTCCGTAGTATTTGCTAAATTTTCATAAGTAATCTCTTTCTGCATAGCTTGATTTAGCGAAATAGGACCTGATTGAATACAGAAAAAAGCATCCAAT
>JAWXVF010000234.1:0-2673 GCA_044425555.1 Eubacteriales bacterium | reverse complement strand
CACGCAAGAATGTAGGCTATGGTACCTCCGCCACCTAAATCTACACGTCCTAACTCTGATGTTTGAAAATTCACTCCTTGGTCTTCTAAAATCTTTCTCAATCGTGCAAGGTACTCTGGATTCGCATCATTAGAACCAGACTTACCTCTAGCACCTGTGAATTTGTTAAATACCATTCCATGCCCTAGATACGCTACATTCTTCTTATCGTAACAACTTGCAAAAGTCGGGTCATATGCAGACGTTACATCACTAGATAACATATATGAATTCTGTAAACATCTACGCAACGTAATCTCTCTAAACTCTCCTTGAAGCTCCATTACTTCCGCTAATGCATTTTGGAAAAATTGTGATTTCATTCCTGTAGCACCAACACTACCAATTTCCTCTTTATCTACTAATAAACAGCACGCTGTTCTTTTTGGATTTTTGAGTTCTAGCATAGCTTGTAGGGCAGCATAAGAACATACTCGATCGTCTTGTCCGTAAGCTAGAATCAAACTACGATCAAACCCAGCTTCTCTTGCCTTACCAGCTGGAACTACTTCTAATTCCGCCGACAAGAAATCTTCCTCTTCCATACCATATGTTTCTTTTAGATAGACAAGTACCCCTTCTTTTACAGGGTCTTTTTTCTGTTTATTTTCTTTGTTTTTTTCTTGCTTTCCTAAAACAATCGGTCTATTTCCTACGATAACATCTAAAGCTTCTCCCTCAATCACTTTGTTGGCTTTCTTATCCAATTGTTCCACAGCAAGATGTATCAATAAGTCTGATATAAAGAATACAGGATCTTTCTCATCTTCTCCAATTACTACTTCAACTGTTGTTCCATCTTTTAGAATTACTACACCATGAATAGCAAGCGGAATGGTTACCCATTGGTATTTCTTAATTCCTCCATAATAATGAGTATCTAAATATGCAATTTCTGTATCTTCATAAAGAGGATTCTGTTTTATATCTAGACGAGGAGAATCTAAGTGTGCGCCTAAAATTGCCATGCCATTTTCTAATAAATCACTCCCTATATGAAACATGGTAATAGCTTTATTCATGCAGACCGAATATATTTTATCGCCTGGTTTTATCTTTCTTTTTTCCTTAATTAACTTTTCTAATTCTTGGTAACCTTCTTTTTCAATTCGGTTGACAATCACATGAATACATTCACGTTCTGTTTTTCCTTTATTCAAGAACTTTAAATACCCTTTTGTAAAGTCTTCCATTTTCTGTAATTCTTTATCAGAATACAAACTCCAAATATTTTCTGTCTTCATGTAATCTCCATCCTTCCATACAGTCTTATTTATTGTCTTAATTCAATTCCAAGTTGCTCTAATCCATTTAATAACTTCTTCATCACACCATTTACATCGCCATCTTCTAAGGTGCGATCACTTGCTCTAAAGAGTAATTTATGTGCAATGGACTTATATCCTTCTTTAATTTGCTCTCCTTCGTAAATATCAAAGAGTTCATAACTTTCTAGAATTTTACCACCTCGTTGTAGGATTACATCTTCAATTTCTCCTATTGTAATCTCTTTTGGTACTACCATACTAATATCTCTTGTTACAGCAGGATATTTTGCAATTCCAACAAACTTACGATCAAACGTAGCACATGGTACAATCATAGGCATATCAAGAACTGCTACATAAGCTTTTGTCTTCATGTCGTAATTCTCACATACTAATGGATGCACTTCGCCTAAGTACCCAACAACCTCCCCACCATAGGAAATATTGGCTTGTCTTCCTGGATGTAAGAATGGTTTCCCTGACTCTTTGTCATATTTCACACGCTCTCTCATACCAATAGCATCAAAGAATTCTTCTATGACACCTTTCATAGTAAAGAAATCACCTTCTCCATACATTCCAAGGGTAAATTGCATTCTCTCATCTGGTAGTTCTGTTAAAGGAATACGCTTTGGCAAATACACATTTCCTAGTTCATATAATCTTACATCTTTATTTCTACGATTATAATTAGTTGCTAAAGAAGTTAAAATTCCATTTAAAGAAATAGTTCTCATAATAGAAAAATCTTCTCCTAATGGGTTCGCAATTACAACCGCTTTGCGTAATACATCATCTTCTAGCAACATTAATTTATCGAATACTTTAGGACTTTCAAAGGAGTAACACATTCCTTGTGAAAAGCCACAGTATTCTGCCACATCTCTTGCTTTTTCTTCTATACGTAACTTAAATGGTAACTTACCTGTAGTAGCTTCGCCACTTGGCAGAGTCGTTGGTATCTTGTCATATCCGTAAAAACGTGCCACTTCTTCTGCTAAATCTGCAATTCCCTCTAGGTCTTGACGGAAAGATGGAATTACCACAATTTTCTTTCCAGCTTCTTCTTTCATCGAAAGTTCTAACATAGAAAAAATAGCAATCATATCTTCTTCTGGAATGGTTGTTCCTAATAATTGATTCACTTTCTCTGCCCCAAAAGGAATCTCACGTTCTGACTTAATAGGTGCTGCTACATCTACGATTCCTGTTACAACATCACCACATCCTAAGGTTTTAATTAATTGACAAGCTCGGTCAATAGCCTCTTTCGCATTTACTGGGTCAAGTCCTTTTTCAAATTTACCTGAGGCATCTGTACGAAGCCCTAAACGTTTTGCAGACTTACGAATATTAGCTCCGTCAA
>JAWXVF010000233.1:0-2687 GCA_044425555.1 Eubacteriales bacterium | reverse complement strand
GTGCTAGCTTAATTTTACTACAAACAGAAGAAAGATTCCTTATATTTTGGAGATTATTATAAAATATTTAGAAATAATAATAGAGAATATATGATTCTCAAAAAAAGAACGGAAACTCAAGTAGAAAATACTTGTCTTTTAAATAATGGTGTGATATACTTTGCTCAAGTATATCACACATCAAATCTTTTAACATGATGCTATCGTGTTAGTCTATTTTATCGAAATGATTCTATATTAAATACCAACAATTAAGTGAACAATAGGAAAAAGGAAGGTTTGTTGTGGAGACAAAAAAATATCGATTAACAGAAGAGGAAATTAGAAATCAGGCAGATACATTAGACTGGTACAGTTTAGTGAGACATCAAGAATTAACAGAAGATATTATGGAAGATTATTTAGATTATATGGAGCTAGAAGATTTGGTTAAGTATCAAGTACTTTCTAAGAATATGATAGAAAAATATTCTAATTATTTAAACTGGAATGATCTTGTGAGATATCAACAATTATCAGAAGATTTACTTCGAAAATATAAAAAGAATCTGGACTTAGAGGGAGTTGCGTTATTTCAAAATTTATCAGAAGGTTTTATTAGAGATTTTGCCAATGAATTAGACTGGACGATTATTTCTGGTACACAAGAATTGTCAGAGGCATTTATTATAGAGCATCTGAATTTAATAGATTGGTATCGCATGGCAGCAAGAACTCTTTTAACAGAGAAGACTATTCGTAAGTATACAGAACAAATAGGATGGCATAACATCTCTCTCTTTGGTGGTTGTTTATCAGAAGAATTCCTAGAAGAGTTTTCGCATAAGATAAAGTGGAAATTTATTGGAGATGGTCAGAATCTGTCAGAAGAATTTATTATGAGAAATATCGAGAAAATAAATAAAAAGGATGTAATCAGACATCAAAAATTATCGGAGGAACTAATAGAAAGGATAGCTGAGGGAAGCGATTGGTCGTATGTATATGAATATCAAGAGTTATCTGAGGAATTGATAGAAAAGTATGCTGATAAAGTAGGGTGGAAAATCATATGCCGATATCAGAAATTAACAGAAGATTTTATTAGAAGATGTGTAGATTTAGTAGATTGGTCGTATATCTCTAAGTATCAAGCGTTAACAGAAGATTTTATTATAGAATTTGCAGAACGAGTGGATTGGTCTATTATAGTTGATAAACAGATTTTATCCAAGGAGTTTATAGAAGAAAATGAAAAGTATATAGGAGAACAAAATATCTTTCGAATTGATAATTGGCAAGTCTTTACAGGAGTCCAGAAAAAAGAATATATTCAAAACCTACTTCGATATGAATGTTTTGATAATTATTTGATTGCATACGAAAGAATTAATTATAGTCATTATGGACTTTATTCTGGTCGTAATAGATATTTTATTGGAGAAATACATGAAAGTCATGCTGATTATTCTTTGGACGAATATGGTTGTGGATTAATTGCGTATGCAAAAGATAGTATTGGTACCAGTAAAAATGGTAAATTAATGAAAGTACGTATTGAGTATGAAGATGTTGCAAGAGTTTTGGAAATAAAGCGAGGGGGCAGTATGATTCGATGCTGTAAGTTTATTGTTTTAGATATTTGTTAGAGAGGTGAGAAAATGAAAAAGTACAAACCACTACCAATTGGAATAGATAATTTTGAAGAAATTATACAAAAAGGATGTTATTACGTAGATAAGACATTATTGATCAAAAATATATTAGATGGTGCTTCGAAAGTGACTTTATTTACAAGACCAAGACGTTTTGGAAAGAGTCTGAATCTAAGTATGCTCAAATATTTCTTAGAACGAAGTGAACATGTGCCAGTATCAGGTGTAGAAGAATCGGTTGCATCACATAATAGGGATTTATTTCAAGGTCTTAAGATTATGAGTGCAGGGGAGAAGTATCAAACGCATATGGGGAAGTATCCTGTGATTATGCTGAATTTTAAAGAGGGAAAGCAAGGGACGTTTCAGGAATGTTATGAGTTGTTAGTAGAGAATATTGCTAGAGAATTTGCAAGACATGAGGAAGCAGTGCAGAGTGCGAAACTCAATGAGAAAGAGTTAGAGCGATACCAACAGTTACGCAATCAAGTGGCATCAAAAAGTGTCTATATAGCTTCTATTAGATTCTTATGTCAATGTTTAGAAAAAGCTTACGGAGAAAAAGTAGTCATTCTTCTTGATGAATATGATGTTCCCCTAGAGAATGCACATTTTCGTGGTTTTTATGAAGAAATGATAGATTTTATAAGGGGACTCTTAGGGGGAGCTCTTAAGACCAATGATTCCCTAGCTTTTGCTGTGATAACAGGATGTTTGCGAATTAGTAAGGAGAGTATTTTCACAGGGCTTAATAATCTTGAAGTGGTTTCTATTGAGAATAAAAAGTATGGAGAGTACTTTGGATTCACAGAAGAAGAAGTGGAAGAAATGTTAGTTTATTATGATAGAACTAGCCGAAGAGATACGGTAAGAGAATGGTACAATGGGTATGTATTTGGAGTGGATAGAGTCTATAATCCATGGAGTTTGGTGAATTATATGAATACTCTCTATGTGGATGTACAAGCTAATCCCGTTCCGTATTGGTCTCATAGTAGTGGGAATAGCATTGTGAAAGATTTGGTGAATCAAGCAGACTTAATGGTGAAGAAC
>JAWXVF010000035.1:13107-20661 GCA_044425555.1 Eubacteriales bacterium | reverse complement strand
TACAAACAATATCCATTTTCCATGCAAAACCAAGATACAACTGGTCAAAACGAGCAGTTGAAGATGATTTCAGAAGAGAAAACAACATGCTATATTATAGTAGCTACTAGGTGGAAAGCAATGAATTTGTTGACTGATTTAAGATTATTCGAGAAAGTTGTGTTTATTCCTAACCAAGAAGAGTATATGGGAACATTCAAGGAAGTGATACAAGAAGAGGAAATAGTAATATTTGCGGAGAGTGGTAATGTGGAAGAAACCTTGCAAAATATGTTTATTCAACAAGAAGTAAGTGAATTAGAGTTCTTATATCAATCAGGGTATGTACATATTTACCATACGTTATTACAATAGATTATACTAGATTAATTTATAGTAAATAGCACTAAGTGTGCTATTGATTTGCCTTTGGTTGTTATATCAATATAGGAAGGAGTAGATGGGATGAAATCTTATAAAACATTACCGATTGGAATTGATAACTTTAAAGAAATTATAGAAAAGGAATGTTATTATGTAGATAAAACTTTGCTTATTCAGAAATTGTTAGACACTACTTCTAAGGTCACATTATTTACGAGACCAAGACGATTTGGGAAAAGCTTGAATCTAAGTATGTTGTGTTATTATTTTGAGAGAAATGAGAACTCCTTTCTTAAGTATGATGATGTAGAAGGTGATGGAAAGGAGTTCGTAGAGGAGAATAGAGGAACACACCATCATAGAGAAAAGGGTAATTTATTCCATGGATTAAAGATTGCAAGTGTAGGAGAAGAATATCAGAAGTACCAAGAAAAATATCCAGTGATTCTATTGAATTATAAAGAAGCTATCCACGGTAAATTTGATTACTCATATGATGCAATTTGTCGTATGATTGCGTACGAATATAGGAGACATCAGAAAATATTAGACTGTAATAGGCTATCCAAAGAGGAAGTGGAACAGTACAAAATGATTCAAAATCATCAAGGGGATTATATGACGATGGTTCACTCTATTCATTTTCTAAGTGAATGTTTAGAAAAAGCCTATGGTGAAAAAGTTGTTATATTAATAGATGAATACGATGTACCTTTGCAAACAGCTCACTTTCGAGGATATTATAAAGAAATGATAGATTTTATAAGAGGTATGTTTAGTGTGACGCTTAAGACCAATGGTTCTCTAGCCTTTGCTGTGATGACAGGCTGTTTACGAATTAGTAAGGAAAGTATTTTTACAGGACTGAATAATTTAAAGGTGGTTTCCATAGAGAATAAAACTTATGGAGAGTTTTTTGGATTTACAGAAGAAGAAGTAGCAGAAATGTTACTATATTATGGTAGAGAATCACAGATAAAGCAAATACGAGAATGGTATAACGGTTATTCTTTTGGAGGAATACAAGTGTATAATCCATGGAGTTTAATGAATTATATGGAAGCATTATGGGAAGATGAATATGCTATGCCAATTTCTTATTGGTCTAATACCAGTTCTAATAGTATTATAAAAGAGTTAGTTTATCAAGCGGACGATGTAGTGAAGGGTGAATTAGAAGCACTTATGGCAGGAGGAACCATTGAAAAAGCCATTCATGAGGACATTACCTATGAAGAGGTGTATCAAAACAAAGATAATCTATGGAATTTTCTCTATTTTACAGGGTATTTAACCAAGAAGGGCGAGAGATGGGCGAATCGAAAAGTCCATGTAGACTTAGTAATTCCTAATGAAGAAGTAGCATATATTTACGAAGAACACATAATGGAGTGGATGAGGAACTATTTAAACAATATGGATTTATCAAAACTCTATCAGGGAACGTTAGCAGGAGATACCGATGAAATGGAAGGTGAAATTACTCGTGCTTTAGAACGTACGATTAGTTGCTATGATGGAACAGTACCCAACCAACGAGAAACTTTTTACCATGGTGTCATGATTGGACTTTACCAAGGCATGAAAGCCTACTTGCCTTTATCTAATAGAGAACATGGTAATGGACGACCAGATTTTATAGTAAAGTATATAAGTCATAGAGGCAAGGCTTGTATTATTGAGTTAAAAGTATCAGAACGAGCACAGGATTTAGAAAAGGTGGCACAAAAAGCCTTAAAGCAAGTGAGAGAGAAAGAGTATAGAAAAGGGTTAGAGGATGAGGGATATACAGATATTGTAGAGTATGGGATTGCTTTTTATAAGAAAAGTTGTGTGGTGAGGAAATAATGGGAAATGTGAATTACCAAAGAGAATTAGACAATATATTATCTGACTTACCTACCATAGAACCCCCAAAATCTTTATTACTTCACAGTTGTTGTGCTCCATGCAGTACCTATGTATTAAAATATCTTAGTCAGTATTTTGCTATTACGTTGTATTTCTATAATCCGAATATTACGGAAGAAATAGAATATCAAAGAAGACTATTAGAACAAAGAAGACTAATAGAGACCTTGAATAAAACAGAAAAAGTAAAATATCTAATTACAATTATAGAAGCTCCTTACGAAGTGCAGGAATTCCATGATTGTGTAAAAGGATTAGAGCAAGAGTTAGAAGGTGGTAAAAGGTGTGAAGCTTGTTTTAGGCTGCGGTTAGAAGCAAGTGCAAAGATAGCAAAAGAACTAGGGAGCGATTATTTTACCACTACATTAACCATTAGTCCGAGAAAAAATAGTAAGCTATTAAATGAAGTTGGACAGGAAGTAGCAGAGCGGTATCAAGAACAATTTTTACCTTCTGATTTTAAGAAGAAAGAGGGGTACAAGCAATCTGTACAATTATCAGAATTATATGAATTATATCGTCAAGATTATTGTGGTTGCGTTTACTCTAAAAGACAAAGAGAAGAGGAAGTGAATAAGAAATGAAAAAAATATTAGAACTAGTTTCAATTGAGATGAAGGAAGCATTTGTTAAAGCTGGATATGAGAGTGACTTGGGTAAAGTTACCTTGTCTAATCGTCCAGATCTTTGTGAATTTCAGTGTAATGGTGCAATGGCAGGCGCAAAAAAATACAAAAAAGCTCCTCTTATGATTGCAAATGAAGTGGCAGATTTATTACAAGAAGGTTCTGTTTTTTCTGAGGTAGTGGCAGTACCACCAGGGTTTCTAAATTGTAAATTATCAGATAAATATTTAGTAGAATATTTGCAAGAAATGGGGAATACAGAACAATTTGGTTTAGAAAAATCGGAAAATCCGAAGAAAATCGTCATTGATTATGGTGGTCCTAATGTAGCGAAACCACTTCATGTGGGACACTTACGTTCGGCAATCATTGGAGAAAGTGTAAAGCGTATTGGAAGATATATGGGACATGAGGTAACAGGTGATATTCACTTAGGTGATTGGGGGTTGCAAATGGGTCTTATTATGACGGAGCTAGAAGAACGCCAACCAAGCCTTTGTTATTTTGATGAAACATATGAAGGAGAATACCCTAGAGAGGCACCCTTTACTATATCAGAATTAGAAGAAGTATATCCAACGGCTAGTGGAAAATCGAAGGAAGATCCTATCTTTAAGGAAGCTGCTATGAATGCAACGTACAAATTACAAACGGGTGTGAGAGGGTATAGAGCCTTATGGAAACATATTCTTGCTGTTTCTGTGGAAGATTTAAAGAAGAATTATAATAATCTAAATGTATCATTTGACCTATGGAATGGAGAGTCGGACGTACAACCCCTGATTCCAGATATGGTACAGGCTATGAAAGATGGTGGATATGCTTATATAAGTGAAGAAGCTTTAGTGGTGGATGTGGTAGAAGAAAGCGATACAAAAGAAATTCCACCATGTATGATCCTAAAATCAGATGGAGCTTCCTTATATAATACTACAGATTTAGCTACGATTGTGGAGCGTATGAATACGATTGTACCAGATCACCTAATTTACGTGGTAGATAAGCGCCAAGATTTATATTTTGAGCAAGTATTTCGTTGTGCGAGAAAGACAAAGCTTGTTACAACAGAAACGAAAATGGATTTCCTAGGATTTGGAACTATGAATGGAAAAGATGGGAAACCATTTAAAACAAGAGATGGTGGTGTTATGCGTTTGGAACAATTGCTCTTAGATATTAATGAGCAAATGTATCAAAAGATTGTGGACAATCGAAGTGAAATGCCAGAAGAAGAAGCACGTAATATTGCGAAAATGGTAGCACTTTCAGCTGTAAAGTATGGAGATTTATCGAATCAAGCTTCTAAAGATTATGCATTTGATATAGAGCGTTTTACCTCCTTTGAAGGGGATACAGGTCCCTATATTCTCTATACGATTGTACGCATCAAGTCCATATTAAGGCGATTTGAAGAAATGGGTGGCATGATAAGTGAGACAAAATTATTAGTCCCTCAAAGCAATTCAGAGAAAAACTTAATGTTAGAATTAACGAAATTTAACAGTGTAATAGAAACGGCATACGAAGAAATCGCACCACATAAAATATGTGCCTTTATCTACGACCTTGCCAATGCAAGTAATAAATTCTATCATGAAACAAAAATTATTGTAGAAGAAGATAAAAAGCAAAAGGGAAGTTATGTAAGAACCTTATATTTAACGAAACAGATTTTAGAAGAATGCATTGATTTATTAGGATTTGTGGCACCAGACAAGATGTAGAAATGAATAAACTAAAAGTTATTGATAACTAAAAGTTATTGATAACTTTGAAAAAAAGAATTATACTATATAGGATGTACAAAATATTATTAGAAAAGGAGATATAGATTATGGAACAAATTACAAAGGATATGACAATTGGAAATGCATTAGCATTAAAACCAGAGGCAGCAGGAGCGTTATTAGAAATTGGAATGCACTGTCTTGGGTGTCCTTCTGCCCAAGGGGAAACATTAGAGCAAGCAGCAGCCGTTCATGGTGTGAATGTAGAAGACTTATTAAATAAGATCAATCAAGTGTAATTGATTTGATTATGAAAAAAGTGTAGGACAGACAAACTAGTTGGTACTACACTTTTTTACAGATATGTTATTTATAATTGTGCTAAAGATTGAATCGCATCTTTTTCAATTAATGCTTCAAAGTGTTCCCCGACGTAAGAATTACTTTCTACTAAGTAACGTTCCTTTAGAGAATATTCTGACATAATATTACAAACTTTATTAAAATCAGTATGAGAGTGATGATCTTTTGAAAGTGTAATCATATAAGTTTTATCACGGTGGTTCTTATATAATGCATTATGACCTGTGTAAAAAGTATTTAACACTTGACAAGCAGGAATTAAATCGTCTAAATGATAGAAAGTGAATACCTTCACACGATTAACAGATGAAGTGCTTTGTGTTGTATTTGGTTTGTTACGTATTGGTGGTGTCTGATTATTCTCGCTGTAATCAAAAGGAATAGAAGTACCTTGCGCATTCGTTGGTATCTCTTGTTCTATGGTGGAACTAGAGGTTTCTTTTCTCTTGAATAAATCAAGAAGATTATCAATTCCTTCTGTGTCCATCTCGATAATTTCTTCCATATTACTTACTAAATCATCATCGTCTTCATGAACAGATGGAGAAAATTTAGAAAATCTTGTGTCTAATTCCTCGGGGTCTTCCACTTTCGTAATTACTAAAACAATACTATTAGCATTCATAGGGATTGCTTCAATCATTAAAGGAGAATCCTCGGCTTCAAAGCCAAACTCATATGAAGCTTGACGTAGCATATCATGGAACAAGGATTTTGATTTTTCACTACCATAAACTAGCTCGCTTAACTTTAATTCTCGGTCGGCTAAATCAGATGTTGTTAGAGTACAACGTATTTGATGGTCGTTTACTTTTTCTATTTTCATTATGTCACTTCCTAACTATTCTAAGTTTCTATATAATATTGTATCGTCTTATCTAGTAAGATAATTGGTTGAAATCCATACTATGATATTATACTGTATGCATTCATTCGTCAAGGGCTCTTATAATTTCATAAATAAATCTTATATAAATTATAATATTTTGTTGTATTATCTGTCAATAGGTAGTATAATATTTCCAAGAGATGTTTCGACAATCAGCACCGTAAGGAGGGCAGTGTCGTAAATATTAATGATAGAAGTATATATACTAATATATATGATGCAAGATTTCGTTTCATATCATATATAATCAGTCTTACAAGCCAATGTGCTTGATCATGTAATTAGTTCAATTAAATTTTCAAACAATCAAACAATTTAAATGTGCAGGAAAGACATCTCTGATAACAGCTATTCTATTATTATTGTCGTTATGAAAAATTATAATCAAGATTATTTTGGTAACTATTTATCCTTTTGGTCGAGAATTGATTAATCAAAATAATTTGATGAAGGAGGATTCATAAAATGGCAAAAAAGAAAAAGAAAAACTCAAAAAAATTACAATGCAATCGTATTGTTGTATATTTAGATTCAACTGAAACGGTAGATTATGATACAAACTGTGTTAAGGAAGATAGTTTTTATATGGCAGATTATATCTGGGATGAATCAGGGCAACTATGCGAAACCAACTATCATAAAGTTAAGAAAAATAATTAGTAATATAAGGAAAATATTAATAGACCCTCATTCTATCGTATCCTTATATCAATCATGTGAACAAAATTCTTAATGACGATAGAGGAATAGTTTGTTATAATAAGGACGGTTAGGAGGAAATACCAATGAAAAAAAAGATCATAACAATTATAATTCCGATCGTCCTTATATTAATTATATCTACAATGGGTATAGGAACTTTTCTATATGAAAGGTATTCATATTCAGATGAGAGGGCTGATTTAAAGGAATACTTTCATTTAGTGGAGGAGAATAAGGTTGCAATTACTCTTGGTAATGACTTACTAGAAGAGCAAGCCTTACTATGGAAAGGAGTATATTATTTAGAGATTGCTTCTGTAAAGACTTATTTAAATAATCGTTTTTATGTGGATGAACAAGAATCTTTATTATTATATTCAACAGATGTAGATACATACCGAGTGGTATTAGATACATCAGAATATAGTTATGGTGGAGAAACCATAGCATTAGATTATGAGATTGCGATTATGCAAGGAGAAACACTATATGTAGCATTAGATTATGTGAAAAAATTCACTAATTTTTCATATGTTGCTTATCAGGAACCAATGCGGATGCAAATTCATACTACGTGGGAATCTCACCAAGTGGCAACGATTCAAAAAAACACAGCGGTAAGAGAGAGAGGTGGAGTGAAAAGCCCAATTCTTTCAGAATTAGTAGCGGGTGAAGAAGTGGTGATTTTAGAAGAAATGGAAGAATGGTCTAAGATCAAGACGATGGATACTTATGTTGGGTATGTGGAGAATAAGCGATTAGAGGATTATCATGAATTCTACCCAGAATCCGTAACAGAGTATATAGAACCTGAATATGAGAGTATTCATAAAGAGTATAAGATCAGTATGGGATGGCATCAAGTTACGAATACACAAGCAAATAGTACCATTTATGAAGTATTAGATGCATCTAAAGGAATTAATACAATATCACCAACGTGGTACTACCTAAAAGATAATGAGGGAGGAAT
>JAWXVF010000035.1:0-13097 GCA_044425555.1 Eubacteriales bacterium | reverse complement strand
TCTGCATCGTATGTGCAAGCAGCACATAGTAGAGGCATTGAAGTGTGGGTGTTAGTGGAAGATATTACGTATAAGAATGAGTTTGATTTTAATGAATTAATGTCGTATACAACGAAGCGAACAAAAGTGATTGATACATTAGTACAATCAGTGTTGCGTTGTGGAGCAGATGGGATAAATATAGATTTTGAAAATGTTCCTAGTGATGGAGGTGAGCATTTCATTCAATTTATTCGTGAACTATCCATTGTTTGTCGGTTGAATGGAGTAATTCTTTCAGTTGATAATTATGTACCTATGCCTCATACGAATCATTACAATCGAGCAGAACAAGGTGTGGTAGCAGATTATGTGGTGATTATGGGTTATGATGAGCATTGGAATGGGTCAGGTAATGCAGGATCCGTTGCTTCTATAGAATTTGTAAGAGAGGGTATTGTACAAACATTAGAAGAAGTACCGTCTCATAAGGTTATTAATGGTGTTCCATTTTATACCAATGTATGGAAAACAGAAGGAACGGTTACTACTAATCAACAAGTAGGAATGGGATATGCACAGCAAATTGCAGCTGAAAATGGAGCAGAAATTATGTGGGATGAAGAAGTATGTCAGTATTATGCAAGGTATACTATAGGAGAGGCATTTTATCAGATTTGGCTGGAAGAAGAGGAATCTATTGCGACAAAATTAAATCTAATGGATCATTATGATATTGCAGGTGTTGCACAATGGAAATTAGGGCTTGAAAAATCAAGCATATGGGATATTATTAATGAATATTTACAAAAGTAGCAAGTTATGGGTAAAACATAGATTTTACAGAAATCTATACTTGACTTTTCAGACTTTCTCTGTTAGCCTAAATAAGTTGTTTGTAAGCTTTAGCCCACATAGCGCTAAAGCTTGCTTTTTGTCTAAAAGAATTAGAAACTGAATAAATGAAAGTAATAAGGAGAAAAAATTGAGATTTGATGAGTTAGAAATTAGTAGTAGTATAATGCGTGGAGTAAAAGATATGGGATTCGAAGAGGCTAGTCCTATACAAGAAAAAGCGATTCCTATTATTTTAGAAGGAAAAGACGTGGTAGGACAAGCACAAACAGGTACAGGTAAGACGGCAGCGTTTTCTATTCCTGTTTTAGAAAAAATAGATGTAGATAATAAAAAGTTACAGGCAATTATTTTATGTCCAACAAGAGAGTTAGCAATTCAAGTGGCAGAGGAAGTGAGAAAAATAAGTCGTTTTACGCATGGTATTAAAATACTTCCTGTTTATGGAGGACAAGATATTGTAAAACAGATTCGTTCTCTAAAAGCTGGGGTACAGATTATGATCGGTACACCGGGTCGAGTAATGGATCATATGAGAAGAAAAACGATTAAATTTAATAGTGTACAATTTGTAGTATTAGATGAAGCGGATGAAATGTTAAATATGGGATTTCGTGATGATATTGAAACTATTTTAAAAGATACACCACCTGAAAGACAAACAATTCTATTCTCGGCAACTATGCCAAAACCAATTATGGATATTGCAAAGAAATATCAAAAAAATGCAGAAATAATAAGAGTAGTGAAAAAAGAGCTTACGGTATCTAATATTGAACAATACTACATGGAAGTAAGACCAGATAAGAAAGACGAGATATTATCAAGATTATTAGATATTTATAATCCTAAATTATCAGTAGTATTTTGTAATACTAAGAAAAAGGTAGATGAATTAACATCAGCTTTACAAGGGAGAGGATACTTTGCAGAAGGGTTACATGGTGATTTGAAACAACAACAACGTGATCGCGTAATGGATGGTTTTCGCAAAGGAAAGACTGAGATTTTGATTGCAACTGATGTGGCAGCAAGAGGAATAGATGTAGATAACATAGATATTGTATTTAATTATGATTTGCCTCAAGATGAAGAATACTATGTGCATCGCATAGGAAGAACAGGACGTGCAGGAAGAACAGGACTTGCGTTTTCATTTGTAAGGGGAAAAGAAGTTTATAAATTAAAAGATATTCAAAGATATTGTAAGACCACTATTAAAGCAAAGCAAACTCCATCATTACATGATGTAACACAAACTAGAGTTGTAAATCTCTTTCAAGATATTGACACAATAATTAAAGAAGGAGAGTTGACTAAAACGATCACAATGATTGAAGAACATATTAATGATGCTGATTATACAGCAATGGATGTGGCTGCAGCATTCTTGAAGATGCATCTAAATAGTAAGGAAGCATCAGAAGAAAAAGAAAATGCGTTACAATTAGAAGATACTGGTGCAGCAAATGGTATGGTTCGCTTATTTATTAATATTGGAAAGAATCATAAGGCAACACCGGCTAATATTCTTGGAGCAATTGCAGGAGAAACAGGTATTTCTGGACGACTTGTGGGTACAATAAATATGTATGATAAATACACATTTGTAGAAGTACCACAAAATGTTGCTAGAGAAGTATTGACTGCCATGAAAAATGCTAAAATAAAAGGAAAATCCATTAATATTGAACCTGCTAATCATAAATAGTATGAAATTAAGAAAATATTAAGAAAAAGAAAAGGAAATAGCACTAGAAACCAATGCTGAATTTGTGTAAAATACAATTACAATAAAAAATATATTTAATTCCATTAAGAAAGAGAGAAGAGAATGAAAAAAAAGAGTATAAAATTAATGATGATTACAACAGTGGCATTGGTAGTAGTGGGGTGTAGTTCTGGAAATGAACAAGCATCAAGTGGTGAAACCATGGATTCTACAATAGAAGAAAATCTAAATCAAGATATTGCTTTACAAACCGTTGTAGATAGTATAAAAGGGGCTTATGGAGAGACTTATTATCCGAATATGCCAATAGAAGAAATCTATGAAGTCACAGGGCAAGAAGGAACACTTGCAGAATTGATTGAAAATACTTATGGTATTTCAGAAGAACTATATGAAGAAATATTCATTGAAGTACCAATGATTTCTGCACAAAGTGACATGTTAATTGCAGTAAAGGTAGCAGAAGGAAAACAAGAAGAAATAGTAGCAGTTTTAACAGCGTACCGTGAAGGGCTGGTAAGTGATGCTTTACAATATCCTATGAATCAATTGAAATTACAAGCTTCACAAGTAATTGAAAAGGAAGGATTTGCTTTCTTTGTAACATTGGGTGATATTCCTATGGACGTGCAAGACCAAGGTGATGATACAGTGTTAGAAAAAGCTAAAGAAGTCAATCAAATAGCAGTAGAAGCTATTAATGCGGTGTTACAATAATAGGAATTATACTAAGAGAGTCTAAGTACTAACAAGATTATAAAAGTTTAGCTAAGTTAGTATCTTGCATAAAGTTAATTTGGTTATATAGAAATAACACATGATCAATTTCATGTTCTTCAATATATTTGGTAACAGAACCATTGTAATTACGAAGATCAATCATATGTGTAGTACTATAATGGTTGGCAATTAAGGTGGCGAAACTATTGGCGAAGGAATCTTTCACAATTAAGAGAGATTCATTAGAGTCAATAGTTTCGTTTTCTATTGTGGTAATAGCGTGATTACCGTCTAAATAGTAGGTGTATTGATCGAGTGTGGTCAATGCACTTTCTGTATATAGAGAACTAGTGGTAGTGGACAAGTCGTATGTTACAGTAAAATCATTAGTTGTTTCAAAGGTGGCAATGTAGTCAAGGGTAGGTGCATAATTAATCTTGCGATAAGTGCTACCTAAAAAGTCAGCACTAGCAATAGTAACTTGGTAAGGCAGAGGGTTGTCAATTAATTCGCGGTATACATAATAAGCACCAAGTAAAGTCCAGTGATGATCTGTTTTAAAATAAATCTGACCTTCTGAATGTTTGTATAGAATATTAGAAGCCTGTGACCTGTTATCTATACCAGATAGATAATCAGACTGGTGAATATGGTAATGACTCAAAGGCAAGTTAGTAGTTAACACTTCACTTGCAGTAGGAATTAACAGGATGGTGGCATTGTGTTGGTTCGAAAACTGATTTAAGTATGCAATGTTTTTTTGAATACGATCTATTGAGATATCTTGGTAGGTATAGCGATTAATCAGGTAATCATTTTCTCCTAAGTAGACATTCTTGATACAACTTTTAGATAAGACATTTTTCTCAATAGAAGTTTTAAATTGGATCCACTGAGGTCTTAGTGGAAATTGATCTGTTACATACGTATCAAACTCAGTAGTATACTTAGATGAGACAAGTGACTCTATGGAAAACTCTGGTAAAGTTTGTAATGTTCTATTTTCGTACCTAGAAACTGAGAGATCCTTAATGAAAATAGAAGAGAAGAAACCAAGTCCTAATATTGCTAAAAATAATTTTGTTATCATAAGATGTATTACCTTTCTGTATTAAAATCTAAAATATAAAAATGGATCATAGGAATTATCTACAATGTAAGCTAACGAAGCAAGGAACAGCATCAAGTAAAGAAAAGTTTTGATAAGTTCCCACCGGCACAATCTAAGAAAGATGGTTCTGATTAGATGTGTAGAGGCTAAGACACATAAGAGTGCAATGATTCCATAATTAAGTAGCAAGAAGTAAAAGCTTTGGTCTATGAATCCATTAGCACCTAATAAATAGGTGAAATAAGTCTGAATCTGTGAAAAGGATTCAAAGGCAAATAGAACCCATCCAATGGTTAAGAAGATAACCGTATATAGATAGGAGCAAATAATTGGTAATTTTTTCAAAAGATGTAATATGAAAAATTTTTCTAAGGTTAAAATAAGTGCAAAATAGAGTCCCCAAAATAGAAAATTCCAACTAGCACCATGCCAAATACCTGTTAATAACCAGACTGTAAAAATATTACGAATCGTAAGGAAGGTTCCTGTTCGGTTACCCCCTAAAGGAATGTATACATACTCTTTAAACCAAGTGGTGAGGCTGATGTGCCAGCGTTGCCAAAAATTGGAAATAGAGGTGGCAAGATAAGGCTTGTTAAAATTAATGGGGAAATGAAATCCAAACATCAGTCCTAATCCGATTGCCATATTAGAATATCCTGCAAAATCGAAGAATATTTGCATAGCATAACAAAAAATAAGAAACCATGAGGATAACAGACTAGGATTTAGAATGATTCCACTTTGGTATTCTTCAAATGCTAGTCCAATATTATTGGCTAATAAAACCTTTTGTGATAAACCGATGATAAATAAAGGGATTCCTGCTTCGAGATTTTCTTTTCGATTTCCTAATTCTTTTGCAATCGTTTCATAGCGTACAATGGGTCCGGCAATTAACTGTGGAAACAAAGTAACGTAAGTGGCAAATTCTAAGAAGTTCTTCTGTGCTGGCACCTTTTGTCTGTACACATCAATGGTATAAGACATGGTTTGAAATGTATAGAAAGAGATTCCGATTGGTAGTGCTAAGGAAAGTGGAGAAAATGTGGTATGAAACACACTGTTAAAAGTAAGTAAGAATAAATCGCTATATTTAAAGATAATTAATAGGGATAAATTAATGGTAACAGAAGCAAACAAGCAAACTTTTGCAAGGACAATGTTCTTACGTAATTGAGCATAAGAAAGGAAACGACCTAGAGAATAATCGACTATAGTAGAAAAAATCATTAAAATAACGTAGATTGGTTCGCCCCATGCATAGAAAAAAAGGCTTCCAATTACAAGAACGAGATTTTTCCATGTATTCTTACTAAAGAAGTAAAGTGTAAGAATACATGGGAGAAAATAAAATAAAAACGTAATGCTACTAAATACCATAAACCCACCTTGTTGAATAATAAATATTACAAATTTAGTATACCATAAGACTTATAAAACATACAATGGTTAGTGATGATTTATTGAGGAATCTATGGTATACTAAAGGAAAGAACTTTGAATAAGTAAATCTTTTTAGAAGTGAAATAGGAAGGTTGATAAAAAAGATTATAGGAGTACAAAAGATGCACAAAAGATTAGAATATCTAGACATAGCCAAAGGAATAGGCATCCTATTAATCGTTATGGGTCATGCAATGTTAGGTGTTCCTGATGTGATCTTATGGTTTACAAAAACCTTTCATTTACCTTTGTTTTATATTGTTTCTGGTATTGTGATTGCACATGGGAAAGAAGTAGAGCAACCTTTTTTAACAATTTGTAAGCGAAAATGTAGACAACTATTAGTGCCTTATTTTATCTTTTCCTTTATTGCTATTGCTTTTGTAATAAAAGAATTTTTAATGGAACTAGATAATAGAGCGTATATAGGTGTACTATTAGTTCGCTTCATACAAACATTTACATTAAGTGGAACATCTGTGTTGTGGTTCTTGCCATCTTTATTGATAGGTGAATTAATCTTTATAAAATTACTGCAACAAATATCTCAAAAGTCGTGGAAAATAAAGGCACTTTCTTATCTACTCATGTCTTTGGCTACGCTAGTAATGTTATATGTTATGGTTCCAAGTAAAGAGGAATTTGACGTTACTTTAGGATGGGGAATATATATTGTAGAAAGTATTCTAAAAACACTTATACGAGCAGTCATTGCAGCATTTTTTCTAATGATTGGATATGGTGTGGAATATGGTAGAGTGTTTGTAAGGAATAAGCTTGAGAAAAAAAATAGGTTCCCACTAGTAGTGGCAGGAGGAATTGCTAGTTATGTTCTTTGTAATAGTATTGCTACAAGGAATACCATAGAAGATTTGAATAGGTTACACGTTGGAAATCCTGTATTTTTTATATTGAATGCGATAGTAGGTAGTATCTTTATTTTGTGTTTTTCTCAATTGCTTACTTATCTACCTATTGTAAATCGAATACTTGGTTACTGTGGAAAAAATTCCTTGCTTATTATGGTGACACATTTAGATCTAAGAGTATTTCTGATCGGATTTAAAGTAGAAGAGTTGGTGAATGGTTTGCTAGGAGGTTATTCGCATAGTATGACTATTGGTATATTTGTAATGGTAGTAGTGGTAGTAGAAGTAATCTATATTACGCTGGTGAATCGGTATCTTCCGTTTGTAATAGGGCGTAGACGGAAGATATAAATTAGGACAAGTAAATAGAAATGGTACTTGTCAAATCTATAAGTAATAGGTATAATAAAGTACTTATGCAGGAGAAGCACATTGGGAGGAATTCATGTCGAATCACATTGATAAGAGTAAAATAAGAAATTTTTGTATAGTTGCACATATTGATCATGGGAAATCTACATTGGCAGACCGTATTATTGAGAAAACTGGTTTGTTGACAAGTAGAGAGATGCAGTCACAAGTCCTTGATAATATGGATTTAGAGAGAGAACGTGGAATTACCATTAAGGCACAAGCTGTGCGAACGGTTTATCGTGCTAAGGATGGTGAAGAATATATTTTTAATCTTATAGATACTCCGGGTCATGTGGATTTTAATTATGAAGTAAGTAGAAGTCTTGCAGCTTGTGATGGGGCGATTCTTGTGGTAGATGCAGCGCAAGGAATTGAAGCACAAACTTTAGCCAATGTGTATTTGGCATTGGATCATGAATTAGATGTATTTCCTGTTATTAATAAGATTGATTTACCAAGTGCAGAACCAGCACGTGTTATAGAAGAAATTGAAGATGTCATTGGAATTGAGGCAGAAGATGCCCCTTTAATCTCGGCTAAGAATGGCATTGGAATAGAAGATGTATTAGAGAAGATTGTAGAGAAGATTCCAGCTCCACAAGGAGAAGATACGAATCCGTTACAAGCATTAATCTTTGATTCTTTATACGATTCTTACAAGGGAGTTATTATCTTCTGTCGAATTATGGAAGGGAGTGTAAAGAGAGGAACTGCCATTCAGATGATGGCAACAAAGGCTACTGCAGAAGTAGTAGAGGTTGGTTATTTTGGAGCTGGACAATTTGTACCGTGTGAAGAATTATCAGCAGGAATGGTAGGTTATATTACAGCTTCTATTAAGAATGTGGCAGATACTTCCGTTGGGGATACTGTGACAACGGTAGACAACCCTTGTGCAGAACCACTACCAGGTTATAAAAAAGTAAATTCTATGGTGTATTGTGGGTTGTATCCTGCAGATGGAGCTAAGTATCAAGATTTAAGAGAGGCTTTGGAAAAATTACAATTAAACGATGCATCCTTATTTTATGAACCAGAAACATCTATTGCGTTGGGATTTGGATATCGTTGTGGATTCTTAGGGTTATTACACTTAGAGATTATACAAGAACGCCTAGAGAGAGAGTACAATTTAGATTTAGTAACTACAGCACCAGGTGTTGTCTATAAAGTATATAAGATGAATGGGGATATGATAGAGTTAACGAATCCTTCTAATTTACCAGACCCTTCTGAGATACAACATATGGAAGAGCCTATTGTAACAGCAGAGGTGATGGTAACAACAGATTTTATTGGTAGTATTATGGAACTTTGTCAAGAGCGACGTGGACGATATTTGGGTATGGAATACATGGAAGCCTCGAGAGCGCTGATACGATATGAACTCCCGTTGAATGAGATCATCTACGATTTCTTCGATGCACTTAAGTCGCGTTCAAAAGGGTATGCATCCTTTGATTACGAATTGAAAGGATATGAAACATCGGAACTTGTTAAATTGGATGTTTTAATCAACAAAGAGGAAGTAGATGCCCTTTCCTTTATTGTTCACAAAGAGTCGGCTTATGAACGAGGGAAGAAGATGTGTGAGAAGTTAAAAGATGAAATTCCAAGACATTTATTCGAAGTACCGATTCAAGCGGCAGTGGGAAGTAAAGTTATAGCACGTGAAACAGTACGTGCCATGCGAAAAGATGTACTTGCGAAATGTTATGGTGGTGATATTACTCGTAAGAAAAAATTGTTAGAGAAACAAAAAGAAGGGAAGAAGAGAATGCGTCAAATTGGTAATGTGGAGATTCCGCAAAAAGCCTTTATGAGCGTATTAAAATTAGACGATGGCAAATAAAGACTTAAGCATTTATGTGCATATTCCCTTTTGTAAGAAAAAGTGCCTATATTGTGACTTTCTTTCTGCTAAAGCAACAGAAGAAACAAGAGAGGTATACGTGCAAGAACTTTTACAAGAGATGCAATTACAATCTAAGACATACAAAGATAGAGAGATTAAGACGGTGTTCTTTGGAGGAGGAACACCGTCTCTTTTATCATGTAATCAGATGGAACGAATGATAGAAACGCTAAATACACACTACTATATGAAAACTTGTTTGGAGGTGACAGTAGAAGTAAATCCAGCCACTGTAGATCTTAAAAAGTTGATATGCTATAAAGGATTAGGAGTGAATCGACTAAGTATCGGATTGCAAAGTACTAATAATCAAGAATTAAACTTATTAGGACGAATTCATACTTATGAGGATTTTTTAGAAACATATCATCAAGCCAGGGAAGTCGGATTTCATAACATCAATATTGATATTATGTCAGCCATTCCTTCTCAGACTAAGGAAACATATAGGGAAACATTATACAAGGTTAGTAATCTGCAACCGGAACATATTTCAGCGTATAGTCTCATAATAGAAGAAGGTACCCCTTTTTATGAGTTGTATGGAGAGGTGGAAAATAGTAAAGTGCATCCTCGCACTGGAAAAGTAGAGCCACTAGTATCGGAAGAGAAAGAGCGCACTATGTATGAATTAACAAAATCATACTTAGCTAAGAGAGGATATGAACGATATGAGATTTCTAATTATGCAAAAAAAGGATACGAATGTAGACATAATAATGTGTATTGGCAAAGGGGAGATTACTTAGGAATGGGAAGTGCGGCTGCATCTATGGTAGAGAATGTACGATGGTCTACAGGGGAAGAGCCAACTTTTCTAACAGTAAGAGAACAGATGGAAGAATATATGTTTCTAGGATTAAGAAGAATGGAGGGTGTTTCTATAAAAGAATTTCAGAGATATTTTGGAAAACAGATCAAGAATGTATACGGGGATGTATTGGAGAAGTTACAGAAAGAGGAATTAGTTAGACAAGAAGGAGATTGGTTGCAGTTGACAGAGAAGGGGATTGATATCAGTAATTATGTGTTTACTGAATTTTTATAAAAGAAGTTACATTGGAATATAAAAATAGAATATAGAGTAGGAAAGGCACTTTAAAAATAGTTCTCGCATAAACTAAGATTAAATATACCTTAGGAGAACCTCTTTGAAAGCCTTTCAACAACCTCTAACAAGCGAAGAAGAAACTTACTATTTGAATCAGTTGAATCATGGAGATGTACTACAGAAAAAGGAAGCCAAAGAAGTGTTAATTGAACGTAATTTAAGGTTGGTGGCACATATTCTGAAAAAATACCAAAATGTAGATGAAGATATGGAAGATTTATTGTCTATTGGAACAATCGGTTTAATTAAGGCGGTGGATTCCTATAAAATAGAAAAAGGAAGCAAATTAGCAACTTACGCAGCTAGATGTATTGAAAATGAGTTGTTAATGCGACTAAGAAGTAAGAAAAAAACCATGCGAGAAGTCTCTTTATATGAACCGATAGGAACTGATAAAGAAGGAAATGAAATTAGTCTATTAGATATTGTAGAACAAGAGCAAGTGGATATTGTGGAACGTATGGAGCTGGCTAGTCAAATTGGAAAATTAGGTGGAATTTTACTAGAAACATTAACAAAGCGAGAATATGAGATTATTACCCTTCGATACGGATTGGCAACAGGAGAAGAAGTTACACAGAGAGAAATCGGAGAACGGTTAGGAATCTCTAGAAGCTATGTAAGTCGCATTGAGAAGAAAGCTCTTTTAAAACTAAGAAAGCAATTTGTTGCATAATAAAGTCGAATCATGTATAATATACAACAGACTGTTGAAAGAGAGACTATAGGAGAGAATGGAGAAAAATAAAATGCGAATGATGAAGATTGTTGTGATATTGGCGATGTTTGTATTGTTAACTACTGCTTGTAGCATTGGATCTAATATTGATACGACATTATCAATAAATGATGACCTATCAGGTACAAGAACAATGGTGGTAACCGTATCAGATTCCTTAGAGGAAGGGGATCTTATGGCTACAACGGAAGAATTAAAAGTGCTAGTTGGGGAAACGTGTCCTTCTGAATTAACATGGGATTTTTCAGATGGAACAGGATATGATGTCTTTACCTTTGTGTTAGCCTTTTCTAGTAAAGAAGATTATGAACGAAAAGTATCTTTGTTATTAGAAGAAGAAAAAGAGATTACCCTTGAAGCTCCAACGAGTGTGTGGGCGAGTGGTTTTCAAGTGCAGGAAGACTTTACTAGTGAACAATTATTGAATTGGTTAGCCAATGGATTGGTAGAAGTTGGATTTGTAGCAGAAGAAAACTCGTCTAAGATATTTGAAGTATCTAATACTTCGGTATTGTATCAAGGGGAATTATATGATTGCTATAGAACTATTCATACGAATCAAATACAGTATGTATCCTTAGAAAGAATTGTCATAGATACTACAATATCTAGAAAAGGTGTATATGAAAGAAGCATAGTATTTGAAATTCCGACGAATTCCATGGACAAAAGTGGAAGTAAGATTACACCATATTTGGAAGGAATTGTTCCATCGGCAGCTACAAGTGAATGGGGAACTTACGATCAAGGTACTACATTTGAAGTGGTTGGAAGAGAGTTAACAGATGAAACTATACAAATTTTCACAACGTCTGTATTAGATACGCCTAATATTGTGTTTCAAACTTCGCCATTAGGTGAGGAAGAAGCGTATTTTGATTTTACAGATGTGGTGGAAGAGGAAATTGATTTAACAAGTTTTACATCGGATGGATATGGAGTTAGATTGACATACACTATAACGGCGGAAGGAAGTCTAGTGGCTACTTCTCAAATGTATGGAAATCGAACGTCTGTAGACAATCCGACTATTATCATGATGGATGGATACATAGATGTACAAACTGCAAAGTATGAACTAACACAAGCTTACCCTGTAGAAGCAGTAGAGGTAAAGGTAAGTGGCATTTCACAAAAAGATGCTAAGGTAAAAACAGAGATTAGTATAGAGGGAATCCCGACACAGGAAGAACAAGAAACCATTAAAGGGAGATTTCAAGAACGGGGATTGTATCAAGACATCGAAGAAGAGGGACAAGTAAGTATCTATGAGGTGGAAGGTGAAGAGAAAGATGATACGTATCTAATTACGTTAGAACAAGAAATAACGGTAGAATTAGGCGAGCAAGAGACGAGTGATTATGGGTTAGATAACTTGCCGATTTATCTTGAGATTTCTTATGAATCAGATCCTTCTATAACGGAAGTGAAAACCCAGAATGTTATAGAAGCTAGCGCAAGATTAGGAAACTTAGCGTCTGTTTATTCAGAAGATTTTTTATTTACCTATGAATTAAATACAGGATTTTTTAATACAATAGAACAAATAGATACAGGAAGTTATAACGGTTTTGTTACAGTAGCCCAATATAATAGTGATTATAAAGAGGCGGAAACAGAACAGGGAGTACATGAAGTATCAAGAAATAAGTACATATTTACCAGTGATTCCCGAACGGTACATATGAATATTGGGGTGATTGGTTCTAAATGGAATCTAGTAGCTGTATTATTGTATGTGGCAATTGCAATGGTAGTAGTAGTTGTTTATCTAAGAAATAAGAAAAAGAAAGCGTCTATGCCGCCAGTAGAAAATATAACAGAGACTATGCCTTTAGAGATGGTGCAAGAAGTGATTAACATAGAAGAAGTAGAAAAGGTAATATTTTGTGAATCATGTGGAACAAAACAAGAAGTTGGAACGAAGTTCTGTGAATCATGTGGTAACAAATTGGAAATATAATATTTTAAAAGCAAACATATATCATAGGAGGAAATGAAAATGGCAAAATTTTGCAAACATTGTGGAACGCAATTAGAAGAAGGGATGAACTGTAATTGTACAGGTGCTCAAGGCGAAATAGGTCAACAGCCACAAACACCAATACAACAAACACCAATACAACAAACACCAATACAACAGACACCAATACAACAGACACCAATACAACAGACACCAATACAACAAACGCCAATACAACAAGCA
>JAWXVF010000232.1:0-2699 GCA_044425555.1 Eubacteriales bacterium | reverse complement strand
GGTCATGTACAGACTCTGTGGAAACTGCTAGAACATTATAAGATTCCCACATTTTTATTTGTGAATAAAATGGATCAAATAAGTGTAGATAAACATATAATTTTGCAGGAAATCAAGACTCGTTTAAGTGATTCTTGTGTAGAGTTTATAGAAGAGAATGGAGTATTGCAATCAGCAACACAAGAAGAGATTGCTACTAGTAGTGAGGAATTAATAGAAGTTTATTTGGACCGTGGGGAGTTAACAGTAGATGAGGTACAAAGAGTCATTGAGCAACGTCTTGTTTTCCCTGTTTTCTTAGGGTCTGCACTAAAGTTAGAAGGTGTAGAAGAATTGATGCTAGGGATTGGAACTTATGGACGAGAGCGAGAATATCCAACAGATTTTGGTGGAAAGATTTATAAGATTCTAAGAGATGAGCAAGGGACTCGATTGAGTTGCATGAAAGTAACAGGTGGAGAACTTAGAATCAAAGACAAGGTGGTTACTACAACAGATTCAGAAGGACGAGTACAAGAAGAGAAAGTAGAGCAGATTCGCATCTATTCGGGAGGGAAGTTTGAGAAGGTACAAAGGGTACGAGCAGGTGATGTATGTGCTATTGTAGGATTTCAATACACGAAGGCTGGCCAAGGCATTGGATACGAACAAGAAATGCAAACGACTTTCCTAGAATCTATTTTGACATATCAAATAGGAATTCCACAAGAAGTGAACCCCTATGCTTTTTATCTGCAATTGCAAGAATTGCAAGAGGAGCAACCCTGTCTTGGGATTGCGTGGAATGCTGAAATAGAAGAGATTCAAGTAAGTGTTATGGGTGAGATTCAAATAGAAGTATTGACTGCTGTTATACACCAGCGTTATGGTGTGGAAGTAGAATTCCTAGACGAGAGGATTGTGTACAAAGAAACGATAAAAGAAACGGTTGTAGGTATTGGTCATTACGAACCATTGAAGCATTATGCAGAAGTTCATGTGCGCATAGAACGAGGTGAATCTGGAACAGGAGTAGTCATTCAATGTGATTGTAATGAAGAAGTGTTAAGTAAGAATCGTCAGAATCTTGTGTGTACTCATTTAAAAGAAAAGCTACACAAAGGTGTTTTAGTTGGAGGAGAGTTAACGGATGTAATTCTAACAGTAATTGCAGGACGAGAACATCCCAAACATACAGAAGGTGGAGATTTTCGAGAAGCAACGTATCGTGCAGTGCGACAAGGACTATTAATGGCATCTTGTGAATTATTAGAACCAATATATGCATTTCGATTAGAAATCCCTACTATTTACATAGGAAAAGCCATGTATGATATCCAACAAATGTATGGAAGTGTAGAACTTCAAGAAAGTGATGAAGAACACAGTATTCTAAAAGGAATGGCACCATTAGTTCGTATACGAGGGTACCAACGAATAGTGGCTGATTATACAAAAGGGATGGGAGTATTTGATGGTTACTTACAAGGATATGGAACTTGTCATAATCCAGAAGAAGTAATAGAAGATTATAAATATGAGCCTAATGAGGATTTGGATCACACTGGAAATTCGATTTTCTGTGCCAATGGTTCGGGGTATATGGTACCATGGAATGAAGTATATCAGAAGGCCCACGTACCTCATTCCTATTTAGGAAGGAAGAGGGGAAGAGAAGAGAAGGAGAAAGGAAAACCGACTCTAAGAAATACGCAAATGATTACCAACGATGAAATAAAAGATATTTTTCAAAAGTTATATCCAACAGGAAGTAGAAAACCTCAACATATAAGAACGAAGAAGATTATCGCTAATGAAGTAGAATATTCCACGAAGAAGACAGAGACTTTTCAAAAAAAAGAGGAATACTTATTAGTAGATGGTTATAATATTATTTTTGCATGGAAAGAATTAAAAGAATTGGCGGAAGTTACCATAGATGGTGCCAGAGATCGTTTGATTGAAATAATGAGTAATTATAATGGATATTGTGAGATTACTATTGTGATTGTATTTGATGCGTATAAGGTAAAAGGGAACTTAGGAAGTAGTGAGAACTATCACAATGTTCATGTGGTGTATACTAAGGAAGCACAGACAGCAGACACTTACATAGAGAGAACTGTTCATCAGTTAAAAGGAAAATATAAGATTACCGTTGCAACATCAGATGCCTTAGAGCAATTGATTGTTATGGGACAAGGAGCTTTAAGAATGTCTGCAAAGAATTTATTAGATGAAGTGCGAAGAATTCAAAAGGAAATAGGGGAACAATATCTAGTATAAAAGCGTTTTAAGAGAAAAAAGATAGTTGAGGAGATAAAATTCGACATAATAGCAATTTCCTAGATATATTTAGTATTTTTTGCTCATTCATATTGACTTTTGTTAATATGAATGAGATAATAATTAAGGTATTTGAAATCAAATTTTAAGGAGGACAATAGTATGTCAACAAAAGCGTATTACCCAATTTCTGAAATCGGTGCTGGTAAACCAGGTTTTTCAAAAACTCGTTCTATCATCGAAGCTGCATTTTATGGAAATAATGTAGTGAAAGTTACTACATTGAAACAAGCTTATGAATTAGCGAAAAACTCTCCAGGTACTGTAGTTACTGATATGCCTGTGTATAGAGGAGAAGAATTTGGTCTTGATAAAGATGCAAAAGTTCTTTTATTTAATGATGGTGCTGTTACTGGTCGTTATGCAGGAGCACG
>JAWXVF010000294.1:0-5486 GCA_044425555.1 Eubacteriales bacterium | reverse complement strand
GCGAAGATGGAGCTGTTTTTATTGATACTAAAGATAATAATATTAGGACGGCTTTTAGTTCTACTCAATATGATAGTGCAACACAAGAGTTAATGAAAGAGGTGAAAAAGTATGAATAAATGTCCACTAATGAATATGCAAATAGATGATACAATATGTTTTGATATAAGTATGGTCGCTGAACACTTGGCGCCCAATCATACAATGCCGAAAGAAATTATAGATATAGATAATTACGAAGAGATATGTTTGCAATGTCAAAATCATAGAGAAGATTAATACCACCCATTCGAAAGAGTAGGTGGTATTTTTGTACTCATTTTTAAAGAGGAGCTATTATTTGATTCGAGTAGTAGTAAGAAGGGATTACGTGGAAGTATCTGGCCATGCGAATTATGTAGAGTCTGGAAAAGATATTATATGTGCTGCAGTGTCAGCATAACATTTACATTATTGTACTCGCTGGAATCACTATCAGAGGATTTACTGGCCATAATATGGATGAGCTTTAATTTGGCGCAATTAGGGGATGGAAACATCACTAATATTGTTATTAAATCTAGATATGCGTTATTGAATCTAAAATGTAATAAACTAGAAGTTAAACTCAAATAGTTTTTGAGGAAACTTCTATGCCTGAGGTATCAGCAGGAATTGTTAATGGTTTTACCTGGAACCAAATGGCTATCATGATTGCAAGAACTGAGGCACATCGGATACAGCAGAAAACGGCATTAGATTGTTAATACAAGGCAAAGGAAAACGGTGCTTTTATTATGCGCATCTTTAAGTAAAGAATCCGCAATATGTACAAGATTTCCACATACTGTATAGTATTGGAGGGGGATTATGAGAAATGATATAAAACCTAATTTCATTAATTTGCTTGAGATTGAAGGCGTGGAAATTGATATCAATGAATTACCTGAACAAGTTAAGGAAGAGATTGCAATAGAATTAAATAGCAGAGCAATGTTACAGATTGGATATGAGGAAATGAAGTGATAAGGGTTTATAGAGTAAAGTTTTTGTCAGTTGAATAAGAAAATAAAATGAGAGTAATCACAAATCCTTTGATATAATGGTTTCGACTAAAAAACTTAAGTATTAAAGGAGGATTACTCTCATGAACATTGTAACACTACTTGAAGAATTGGTGAATGGGTTAATTACAGCAGAAGACGAATTTTTTCAAAATCCAAAGGATTTCTATTCTCTTGAAAAATCAGTAAAATCAACAACAGAGGCTTTTTCAGCATCATTTCTTGGAAATGTATTAACTAGTATGAACGAAAAAATTTATGAAGATGGCTGGAGAAAAAACAAGTATACTGTACAGCGTACCGATAAGAGAACGTTGATTTCATCTGTTGGAGATATTACATTCGAGAGCACGTATTTTCGAAGTAGAGCAGATGGAACACATCATTACCTTGTAGAGGAAATACTTGGACTGGATAAACAAGAAAGATTTACAGAAGAAGCAGAGGTTATTTTACTTACCGAAGCCATGAAAACAAGCTATAGTGAGGCAACTAAGGTACTTCCATCCAAGCAAGAAATCAGCAAAACTACAGTTATGAATAAAATACATGGCATTGCTAATGAAATGCCAGTCCTTGAGAAGGAGCATAAAAAGAACTGTAAATATCTATTTATCGAAGCAGATGAAGATCATGTAGCTGAACAACATGGAAGATGGAATTCTACTGAAAGTAATAGTAGCTTTATTAGCAAACTAGCCTATGTGTATGAATACAAACAGGAAAATCCCAAATGTAAAGCTAGAAAAGAGCTGGTAAATACATTCTATTTTGGAGGAGTCTATTCAGGGGCAGTAGGTACAGAAAAATTTTGGAAGAATGTAAGCGATTATATATGTAAAACCTATAATGAAGATGAATTAAAACGAATCTTTATAAGTGGAGATGGGGCACCTTGGATTAAAAGTGGAACAAAACATCTGGATAAAGCCTTATTCTGCGCAGATAAGTTTCACTTGATGAAATATATCAATGCAGCTAGTAGACAAATGTTGGATGAAAGCGAACTAGCGAAAAGTGATATTTATAAAAAGTTATATAAACGAGATAAACAGGGAATTCAGGAGTATACCGAGCAGATGATGAAATCGGCAGCAAATCCGAAACCAATACAAAATTTACAGACCTTCGTGTTAGGAAACTGGAGCGCAGTAATGAGAACTTATCATAACAAGGTCATAACAGGCTGTAGTGCAGAAGGTCATGTCAGTCACATACTATCAGATCGTTTAAGCTCGAGGCCAATGGGGTGGAGCAAAACAGGAGCAGATAGAATGAGTAAACTTCGCTGCTATGAGAAAAACTATGGAAGAGAAAAAATCATAGACTTGGTGCAATATAGTAGACAGCAAAGAAAACTAGCAAAAACAGGAACAGATAATGTTGAACCTGTCCAAGTATCCCTCCGAGAAATAAGAACGGAACATTACAATCAGGCAAGAAGTTATATAGATCGTATTCAGGCGACCATACCAGATGGTACCGTTAGAAAGATAGCTTCTATCCGATCACAGATAAGATTGATATAATAGCACAGGATAGAAAGAAGTAAGAAAAAGGTGCTCTTGCACCCAGTAATCTATTCTAGCTTGATTACAGTTTATCTGCCTGGAATTAGCTGTCAAGGATGCAAAGCACCAGAGGCAAGTCCTTGACAGCTAATTCCAAGCAGATATAATACGAACAAGCAGAATGGATTATTTTGCATACCATAAAGTATTGCAAAATAGATTTTGACAGAATTTATGACATGAAGTAAACTAAGGGAAACAAATCTAAGGAATCTTTTATATCTAGGATCACTTTACTCTTTACCAACTGACAATAAGTTTACTCTATCATAAGGGTTCTTTGAAAAGAAAAGGTTTTGTGATAGAATAAAGTATTAAAGAAAATGTGATGAATTTAGAAATATATTTTATAAACATATGAACAAGCCCTAATTATTGGACAGTTAAGAAGATATAATTAGAATAAATAAAGGAATACCCAATGTATCAGTGAAAGGATGGTGAAACAGTTGACGAAGATACAAGAAATTTATAATTGTGATGAATGTAAGGTGGTATTGGCTAATGAAGTTGAGATGGTGGTTCAATCTATTGATATCTGTGAGGCTCAAAATGATGATGGAGAAGAATTGGGTTATGAAGAAGTTGCAGTAAATGTGTTAAATGGTACTGAGATAATAGATATGATATTTTTAAAAGAAGAAGATATTATATTAGTGAAAATGTCTAAATAATCAGATGTCTTGTCTGTTTAAAGAGAATTATAAGATTAAAAAGTTGTAATTGACAAAGTGAGCTCAATGCGATATGTTAAAAATATATAAATGGATTCAAAAGAAAAGGAGTGATTATTGTGCATGTTGCACATAAAGATATTAAAGGGAATATACAAAGCGTTAAAGAACATAGCGAAACAACTGCACAGTTAGCGAGCGAATATTCAACAATGAAATTTAAAGGATTAGTTTATAATACGGCGTTATTTCATGATATTGGTAAATATCAAGCGTCATTTCAAAAACGAATTGCTGGAAATAAAAATATTAAAATTCCCCATGCATTGTGTGGAGCAATTGAATTGAATCATGTGATGAAGCGGTCTGTGGAAAGAATGATTATGCAATATTGTATAGCAGGGCACCATACTGGTTTACATAACTTTGGAACAAAGGCTGATACGAAAGGACAAGGAACATTACGGGGAACGCTTCAGCTAGAAACTGAAGATTATAGTGAATATAAGAAAGAAATTTCACTTACAGATATAGAGGATATTAGTTTGTTTTTTTCTGAGAAATGTAAGACTCCTCAAGAAACAGGTGAGTGTTTTGCGTTTGTTACAAGATATGTTTATTCTTGTTTGACTGATGCAGATTCTATTGATACAGAGACTTTTTGTAATGGCTATGAGAGAAATAGAAGAAATTCTGATTTTCAAAGATGTCTTGAGAAAATTAATGATAGATTAAACAGTTTTGTGGTTGAAACAGAATTGCAAAAGGCAAGGAGTAAGGTACAGTCTCAAGTTTATCAGAAGCTACTTCATGACGGACAAATATTTTTTATAAATATGCCTACAGGTAGTGGGAAAACATTATGTAGCATGAAATTTGCTCTTGAGCGAGCCATACAATTTAAGAAGAAAAGAATTATTTATATTATTCCGTATAATAGTGTTATCGACCAGACTGCAACAGAATTTGAACGGGTATTTGGCGCCGATTTAAATATATTGAGACATCAGTCGAGTTTCAAGTATGAAGTAGAAGATGGAGTAGAAGAAGATTATACAGAATGGGCGAATAAAGCTATCGAGAATTGGGATGGAGATTTTATTATTACTACAGCAGTTCAATTTTTCGAATCTGTTTATCATAACAAACGTGGAAAATTACGGAAGTTACATAATATGGGGGACGCAATTTTGATATTTGATGAGGCTCATTTAATGCCAATGGAATATCTGGCGCCATGTTTAAAAGCAATTTCTCATATTACAAATATTCTGAATAGCGAAGCTGTTTTCTTGACAGCTACTATGCCGAATTTTCGACAACTCTTAGAACAACATGGAGTAAGGGACCAGAAGATAGTAGATTTAACAGAAGATACGTCTGAATTTAGTAAATTTAAAAAATGTAAATTTGAGAATTTAGGGTATGTTGAAATAGAAGAACTTTTATTATTGGATACAGCATCTAAGTTGATAATTGTGAATTCAAGGAAAAAGGCACGGGAAATTTATCGTGAATGCACGGGAACTAAATATCATCTGTCAACATATATGACAGCAGAAGATAGGCAAAAGACTATAGAAGATATTCATATGAGTTTACATGGATTAGAGGAGTTTGGAGATGGCGCACCAGAAGAACATAGAGTGACAGTTGTAGCTACGTCTCTGATAGAGGCAGGGGTTGATTTGGATTTTCATATGGTTTGCCGAGAACTATCTGGCTTGGATCATATCTTGCAAGCAGGTGGAAGATGTAATCGAGAAGGAAAGAGATTAGAAGGGAAAACATATATATTTCAATTTCAAGAGGATTTTTCAAAGATATTACAAGTGGAACAATCGATAACAAAGAACATAATTCGGAATTTCGCGGACATAGATTCTATAGAAGCAATTAGTACATATTATGAACGTGTACTGAAATATAAGGCAGCAGAAATTATAAAACACAATTTGGTTGTAAATCAGACATATCCATTTATGATAAATTTCAAGGAATATGCAGAGGCATTCCATTTGATCAATGACAACACAATTTCTATAGTTGTTTTGAATGAGAGTGAAGATGTTGATAAGATTGTAAATAGTTATACTCCGATTAATATTAGAAAATATCAAAAGAACATGGCTAGTGTAAAGAACTATGAATTTGATCAGTTATTACATCAAGGGGTTATTAACGACTTTGGTACAGGT
>JAWXVF010000034.1:0-20795 GCA_044425555.1 Eubacteriales bacterium | reverse complement strand
GGGGTAGTCGGTCCTGTAAGAACAGGAAAATCTACTTTTATCAAGCGATTTATGGACTTAATGGTACTTCCATTAATAGAAGATGAATACGATAAAGGACGTGCCATTGATGAATTGCCACAATCTAGTGGAGGTAGAACTATAACGACTACAGAACCAAAATTTGTTCCAAAAGAAGCTGTTCAAATTGCGATTAGTGATGAAGTGGCGATGAAAGTAAGATTAGTAGATTGTGTAGGTTACATGGTACCAACAGCTAGTGGACATATGGAAAATGAAATGGAACGTATGGTACATACTCCGTGGGATCAAGAGCCGATTCCATTTACAAAGGCAGCGGAGATTGGAACGAGAAAAGTCATTCAAGAACATGCAACTATAGGAGTAGTTGTTACAACTGATGGAAGTTTTGGTGAAATAGATGCAGAACAATATAGGGAAGCACAAGAGCGAACGATTGTAGAATTAAAACAATTACATAAACCTTTTATAGTGCTTGTGAATACTACAAAACCGTATGCACAAGACACCATTGATTATGTTAGAGAATTGTCTAATACCTATCATGTAAAAGCAATACCTATGAATATAGAACAGATGAAAAAAGATGACATTTACCATATTATGGAACAAGTCTTGTATGAATTTCCGATTTCAACTATTGAATTCTATATGCCTAAGTGGGTAGATTTGTTACCAGGTGATCATATAGTTAAAGAAACATTGATTGGAAAAGTGCGAGGAGAGATGAATCGTATGACGACCATGAATGACATTATGGAACAATCAATGGATTTGTCGTGTGATTACGTAAAACGCTATAAAATAGAAGAAATTAATATGGCTACAGGTTCTGTTCGTGTAGATGTGAATATAGATGAGCAATATTATTATGAAATGATGAGTGATTTAACGGGGAATACGATTGAAAATGAGTATCAACTCATTCAAGAATTAAAAGCCATGTCTCAAATGAAAGAAGAATATGGAAAAGTACTACAAGCAATGGATTCTGTTCGTCAAAAAGGGTATGGAGTAGTAACACCATATCGAGATGAAATTATTCTAGAAAAGCCAGAAGTCATTAAACATGGGAATAAATATGGTGTAAAAATCAAAGCAGAAAGTCCATCTATTCACATGATTAAAGCGACTATCGAGACAGAAATTGCTCCTATCGTAGGTACCCAAGAACAAGCAGAAGATCTGATTCGCTTTATTACAGAAGCAGACTCTAGTGATCTAGGAATCTGGGAAACCAATATTTTTGGGAAATCAGTAGAACAATTAGTTAATGATGGAATTACTAGTAAAATTGACATGATTGGTGATGAAAGTCAGATAAAATTACAAGAAACTATGCAAAAGATTGTTAACGATTCCAATGGAGGAATTGTCTGTATTATTATATAAAGTTAAAAATCCGTATAGAAACATTGGTTGGTACGTAGTGGTATAGTTGGTCGATTTTACAGGAATACCTGAAGAAGCAAGGACTTTTGAAGCTGCACAAATAGTGGCTACAAGAGTCTTTTTTTTGTGGGTTGCTATAATAAATCTATGACTAGCTGTATACCATGAGGTTAGAAAATGTTTATAGAAAATGATGATTGGTCATACCATATACTTTCAGATGATTCTACTTTGAAAACATACTTTCACCAGATACCCAAACTACACCTGCCATGACGGCAAATTTCAAGTGATTGTTTGTTTTACAGCTATATTCATATCCTCTATACAGGAATAAAATAATAGGTTAACCATTGATATTACGTTCTTGATTTTTGCAAAAAAACTTTGCAGAATATGGCTAGGAATAGTAACATATTACATAATTATTGTATGGAAGAATTCCTTGACGAATACAAGAGATTTTTGCTATACTATAATAGATAAAATAATGAAAGAAATGCTCATGAGTATAATCTGATAGGGAGTAATATACCTTAGCAAGAATGGAAGGGAAGAAAAATGATTGGTGCAGATGCCATAGTGAAATGTTTAGAAGAAGAAGGAATTGAATCCGTATTTGGGTATCCAGGAGTAGCAATCTGTCCTTTTTATAATAGCATAGAAGATTCTAAGATAGAAAGTATTCTTGTGAGGACGGAACAAAACGCAGCTCATGCTGCCAGTGGATTTGCTAGAGTATCTGGTAAGATTTCTGTTTGTGCAGTAACTTCTGGACCAGGAGCAACTAATATTATTACAGGAATTGCAACAGCATTTGCAGATAGTATTCCCATGATATGCATTACTGGACAGGTGCATAGTGAATTAATTGGGAGCGATGTTTTTCAAGAAGCAGATATTACAGGAGCTGTAGAATCTTTTGTAAAATATAGTTACTTGATTAAAAATGTAGAAGATATTCCAAGGGTGTTTAAGGAAGCTTTTCACATAGCTAATACAGGGCGGAAAGGTCCTGTATTAATTGACATTCCAATAGATGTGCAACACGCAACAATCAAGGATTTTACTTATCCAGATACGGTACATTTACGTACGTACAAACCAACTATAAAAGGTCATAGCGTACAAATCAAAAAAGTGATTAGTGAATTAAAGAAAGCAAAGAAACCAATTATTTGTGTTGGTGGTGGTGTTTTGTTGAATCAAGCACAGTATGTAGTGCGAGAATTTGCTGCAAAACATGAGATTCCAGTAGTGTCTACTATGATGGGAATCGGTGTTATGCCAACACAAGATCCTATGTATTACGGAATGGTTGGTAATAATGGAAAAGCGTATGCTAATCGTGGAATGATAGAGTCAGATTTGTTGATTATGGTAGGTGCTAGGGTGGCAGATCGTGCAGTGAGTCAGCCAGAGATTATAACAGAACAAAAAGTATTAGTACATATAGATGTAGATCCTGCTGAAATTGGAAAAAATGTTGGGCCTGCGATTCCGTTAGTAGGCGAATGTAAGAATATATTTGAAGAGTTTTTAGCGACTGATTTTCAGACGAATCACAGTGAGTGGATTGATACTTTAAATGGATATCGTGAGCAAATGGCAAAGATTCGTGTAGGCAATCCAGAGTATGTAGATCCAAGAGAGTTTATTAGATTGTTGTCATTAAATATGGAAGAAGATGGAGTTTATGTAGCAGATGTAGGACAGAATCAGATATGGGCGTGTGCTAATCATATTGTTAGGAAGGGAATGTTCCTAACATCGGGTGGTATGGGGACTATGGGATATTCTATTCCAGCAGCTATGGGAGCGAAAAAAGGGAGTCCTAATCGACAAGTGATTGCAGTTTGTGGAGATGGTTCTTTTCAAATGTCTATGATGGAATTTGCTACTATATGCCAACATGATATTCCAGTTAAAATTATTGTACTTGCCAATCGTTATTTAGGGATGGTAAGAGAATATCAAGATACAGTATATAAGGGGAAGTACTCCTTTGTGGATATGAGTGGTAGTCCTGAATTTGAATACATTGCAAAGGCATATGGAATAGAGTTTGTAAGAGTAAGAAACATGGAAGGAATCCAAGAGAAAATCAAAGCCTTTCTAGCACTAGAAGGTACAGCGTTAATGGAATGTTGTATTGATCCAATGGATTTAACGAAATAACCAATGGTGGAGAGGGATAAGAAGAATGAATAAGAAGATATATTCCGTATTAGTTGAGAATAGATCAGGCGTACTTTGTAAGGTGGCAGGCTTGTTTTCAAGAAGATGTTTTAATATTGATAGCTTAACGGTAGGTGAAACAGATGCACCAGAAATTTCTTGTATGACTATAGTTTCTAGCGGAAATGGACGTACACTAGAACAAATTGAGAAACAATTGAACAAAAAGCTAGATGTAATTAAAGTAAAGACTTTTGAAGAACAAATGAGCATTAGCAGAGAATTAATGTTGATGAAAGTAAAGGTAAATAAGAATAATCGTAGAGAAATTCTAGAAATCTGTGACGTAATGAATGCTAGTATTGTAGATATGTCTAAAACATTAATGATTATCCAAATCTGTGATGTTCCTGAGAAAACAAAGCTTTTGATTGATATGTTTCAATCAATTAGTATTGTAGAAGTGGCTAGAACAGGAACATTGGCTTTATCAAAATGTAATGAACTTGACAATTAATACAAAGATTGCTACAATGGAAAAATCTAGGTATGTATAGAGCATATTGGGTATAAGGAGGAAATCATGCAAAAGAAAGTATTACAATTATTGGTAGATAATACAGCAGGAGTGTTAAGTCGTATTTCTGGATTGTTTAGTAGACGTGGTTATAATATTGAGAGTATTACAGCAGGTGAAACGGCTGATCCACGTTATACACGAATTACAATTGTGGCATCTGGCGATGATGAAATCCTAGATCAAATAGAAAAACAAGTGGCAAAATTAGTAGATGTTAGACATATAACAGAACTAGAACCAGATGATAGTGTATGCAGAGAGCTTTGTATGATTAAGGTGGAAGCAAATGCGGAGCAACGGCCTGGAATTATTGCTATTGTAGATGTATTTCGTGCTAATATAGTAGATGTAGCACATGAATCTCTTATTATTGAATTAACAGGAAGTCCTTCTAAAATAGAAGCATTTTTGAAATTATTAGATGGATATTGTATTATGGAAATTGCAAGAACTGGTTTAGCAGGGCTTACAAGAGGTGTTAATAAAGTAGTGTGGCTAGATGATTAATACTTAGAATAGATAGACACAAAGAAAGATAAACGTTAGATATGAGGATAATCCTCTTAAAATGAAAGGAGTCATATAAAATGGCAAAAATATATTATCAACAAGACTGTAACATTGCAATGTTAGAAGGAAAAACAATTGCAATAATTGGGTATGGTAGTCAAGGACACGCACACGCATTAAATGCGAAAGAATCAGGATGCAACGTAATTATTGGATTATATGAAGGTTCAAAATCTTGGGACAAAGCAGTAAAACAAGGGTTTGAAGTATATACAGCAGCAGAAGCAGCAAAAAAAGCAGACATTATTATGATTTTAATTAATGATGAAAAACAAGCAAGTATGTATAAAAAAGATATTGAACCAAATCTAGAAGAAGGAAATATGTTAATGTTTGCACACGGTTTCTGTGTACACTTTGGACAAATCGTGCCACCTAAGAATGTGGATGTAACGATGATTGCACCAAAAGGACCAGGACATACTGTTAGAAGCGAATACCAAGCAGGAAAAGGAGTTCCTTGTCTTGTGGCAGTAGAACAAGATGCTTCAGGGAAAGCATTAGATAAAGCACTTGCATATGCAGCAGCAATTGGTGGAGCAAGAGCAGGAGTGTTAGAAACAGACTTTAGAACAGAAACAGAAACAGACTTATTTGGAGAACAAGCAGTTCTTTGTGGTGGCGTATGTGCTTTAATGCAAGCTGGATACGAAACTTTAGTGGAAGCAGGATATGACTCAAGAAATGCGTACTTTGAATGTATTCACGAAATGAAATTAATTGTAGATTTAATCTACCAATCAGGATTTGAAGGAATGAGATATTCTATTTCTAATACTGCAGAGTATGGGGATTATATTACAGGACCTAAGATTATTACTGATGAGACTAAGAAGGCTATGAAGAAAGTGCTTTCTGATATTCAAGATGGTACTTTTGCAAAAGATTTCTTGTTAGATATGTCTGATGCAGGTGGACAAGCACACTTTAAAGCTATGAAGAAATTAGGTGCAGAACATTGTTCAGAATCGGTTGGTAAAGAAATTAGAAACTTATATAGCTGGAACAACGAAGAAGATAAGTTTATTAATAACTAATGTTCTTAAATTGCTTAAGGATAGGCATTTAGGCAAGAAAAGTTTTGTAGCAGGTGAACAAGATTTTAATAATGCGTTCTAAATAGAAGTGGTTACAGGAGTTGTTTCATGCTTAAATGTAAAGATATACAGAAAAAATATAACAAAGAAATATTTTTAGATAATATTTCTTTGGAAGTTCAAAAAGGGGAATGCTTTGGTATTCTAGGTGATAATGGTTCGGGGAAGTCCACATTAATGTCTATTATAGCAGGAGTTTCCCCTTTTGATAGTGGTGAGATTATATTTGATAATCAAAGAATCTGCAAGAAGAGTTTCATGAAAATTGGTTATGTGGCACAGTACCCAACGTTTATGGAAAACATAACAGTACACGATAATTTAAAATTGTGGAAAAGTATATACCATGTAAAAACATTTGAGTATGTGCCAACATTTTTAGGAATAGAGGAAATGTACCATAAAAAGGTTTGCGATTTGTCTGGTGGAATGAAAAAAAAGGTGAGTCTTGCAATTGCACTGATGAATAATCCTGAGTTTCTAATATTAGACGAGGCGTTTGCAGCACTTGACCATCAAACTTGTGAGAATATGATAGAGTATATGAAAAAGCAAAATATGGGAGTCTTATTTTCTAGTCATAACATACATGAAATTATTAAGTTATGTGATAAAATTATGGTACTAAAAAGAGGAAAAGAATCCTGTTTATTACAAGAAAATATAAATAGTAGTTGTGTGAATGAAATTTATTCTAAATTTTAAGGAGATACAAATGAATTGTATAAAATGTAATCAAGAACTAGAAGAAAATGTAAATTTTTGCCAATATTGTGGGCAGAATCAACTAGATATTCCAACGAATCACGAGTATTCTATGCAACAAGAAATAGTAAAGACACAGAATACTATGGTAAATCAAGAAACAAAAAAAGAGTTCGCTCCATTTTTGCAAAATCTTAGAAATAATCCAAAAGCCAAAAAGTTGATGGGGTGTATTATTGGTGTGTTAGTAATGTTGGGAATTGGAATAGCATGGTTTTTGAATACACCTAAAATGGTGGTATTACGTGCTTTTAACAATACAATAGATGGTATTGAAAAGGAAATGGAATCTATTGTGAATGGACTTGATGTGATTACTCATTTTGAAAATTTCTACACAGGTGGTAATTATAAAATGGAAATGGAAATAGATGATTTAGCGTTTACTATGCTTAGTGATTATAAAAACAAACAAATACAAGTTGATTTGGATTATTATGGATTTGAAATAATCACTCAATTATCTGAACAATACTTTACAGTGGATTTAGGTGGCATAACAGGGACTTATGGAATTGATTTTACTACACTAGTACAAGATTTAGAAGAGTTTGAATTATTGCCAATATATCTTCCTGATAATTATGAATTTCCTCTTTATCAAGAAGTAGACACTGAGATGACAGAGGAAGTAAATGACATTGTTAGATTACATTTTATGGAATTCCTTAAGAATAATATGGATATTGAGAAAACTGGTGAAACAATGGTGGAATCAGATGGTAAAAATGTGAAAGGTACTGTATTTTCATTAAATTTGGATGAAAAGATGCTAGAACGCATGTTATTAGATATGACAGAAGAAATATTCCAAAACAAAAAATTCGTTGATTATTATGAAAAAGACATAGAAGCATATAATGATTTGTTATATGCACTGACAGATTATATAGATATTTCAGAAGCTGATTACTTATTAGATTTACAACAAATGTATGAGTTAATAGAAGATATGATCTATGAAATTACAGATGCTTATGGTAAACATATAGAATCTATGGAAGTGGTTGTTCATAATCAAAAGATAGCTAAAATACAAGTGAAAGCCAGTGGAGATGAAATTTTTCTTACTTTAAATACAGGAAAAAATATCCTAGATACTATATCTTTAGGTGATAATGATTTAGAGGTACTACAGTTGAGTTGTACCTATGAAAAAGGTATATTAGATATAAGTATGGACACAGATATACTGTCGTATGCCATTGAATATGACACAACACGTAGTCGAAATAATGTTAGTATTACAGAATATTATTATAATTATGAAAATAAAAACACGTTTACCATTGATACAACAACAAAGAATCAAGTAATTCTAGACTTAGAGATGGAAGGAGTAAATTTTCATCTAAAGTCTGAGAAAAATAGCTTGGATAAAAATTGGTTTCAACAATCAAGTGTATTTAAAAATGTATTTACTTTAACAGAATATGATATTTATGCACTTCTTTTTAATATGATGTATTGATATGATGAAGAATGTAATTCTATTTTTAGGTGTTAATAGAAAGCGTGTACAATATAAACTTGTTATATTAGTACTATTTTTACTTATGGCGACCTTAATTAGTCGTGGTATAGTTGCTTATGTAGAGAATTTATACGGACAAGATGCTGTAAGGTTAAAGATTGCAATTGTAAATGAAGATGATAAAGAAGACACGCAACATATTTTAAATTTAGTGATGAATTCTAATCGGATGACAGATTTATTTGATGTATGCTTAACATCTAGTGGAGAAGCACAAACATTATTAGAAAATAAAGAAATATCTGCAATGATTACATTACCAGAAGGATTTCTTTATAGCATTTTATATGGAGAAAATTTATCACCAGAAATTATGATAAAGGAAAGTAATGTAATAGAACATTATATTATTTCTAATATTACAACTAGTTTTTCAAATATGATAATGGAAACGCAAGATTTGATATATATAACGTACGATTATTTGAATTCCAATGGATATGACTCAGAAGAATTGGCTTTGACCATTAATATGGATTATATTAAAACGGTGCTTAATTATGAGGATATGTTTGAACAACAGGAGTTGAAATACGTAAATAGTCTAGATATTTCGAAACATTATACTATTTGTATTAGTTTGTTTATATTATTTTTAATGACCCCACTGTTTTATGATGAGATTTGTATTAATAAAAACAAAAGTTTTTTCACGTTAATGCGTAGTAGAACAAATAGCTATTTACTGTTTTACTATTCTATGATTTTTATAATTGCAGTAGTTTATTTTATGGTATTATGGTTATTGGCTACTTACTTACAAGCAGAACTTACGCTCCCTTTTCTAATGTTTCTTTTTCATTGTGCTCTTTATATGATTTTATTACAAAGTGTTTTTATGAACGTATGGAAGGACTATGTAATAACGGTTTTTGTGAACTTTAGCATACATTTATTCTTTTTTATAGTGAGTGGAGGAATCATTCCTACTATATTTTTGCCACAATATATAGCTAAATTAGAAATTGTATCACCAATATCAATTATAAAAACTATCCTATCATTAGGTTTTCTAAATGTTTCTAATGGGAGTAATATACCAGTTGTTTTAGTGAATGTGATTCTTGTAATATGCTTAACGTATATGCTACAGAATAAGACGAAGGTGATGTAAAATGAGTGTTTTTATGAGTTTTTTTACAATATTTTTAAAAGAATATCTAAAAAATCCGATTTTCATTATTAGTTTATTTATAATTCCTATTACAACTTGTGTAACGAGTTATATGATTACGAGTGAAAATGAAAATAGTTTTTGTGTTACTCTCTACTTTGAAGAGGATAATGAAATGAATCGGAGAATATCAGAAAATCTCTTAGAAAATAAAGAGATTACCTTTATCATAGCAGAAGATAGAGATGAATTAGTAGAAGACATTGTAAATCAACATTCTGTAGTAGGATATATTTTTCCTAAGGGATTAGAAGAAGAATTAAATGAGTTAAATCTTAAGAAAATAATTAGTTCTGTAAATTTAGAGGGGAGTATGTATTTGAAATTTACAAATGTAATTGTATACTCTGCTGTTTACCAAGAAATAACTCCTTATCTTGCGAAAAATAAATTGAATTTTTACGATATTGAGGCAGAATATGGTGATTTATATGATCAGATAAAAAGTTATGATAACTATTTTGAATCTATTATTGTAAGTAATCATCTAGAGGTTCAGTTAGAAGATACACATAAATATTCTTCTCTTATTTTTGGGGAAATCTGTATTTTATTAACTATATTATCTTTTATTACAACCATTTTTTCTTATAATGTTCGAAAAGATGCACCATTTATACATGTGTTGGGGAATTTACAATTACAGTTTTATATCACAGCACCTATTTATTTTTTGAGTACAATATCTGGGATTTTATCTATATTTACACTGCAAATAATAGGGGAAGAATACCATATAGTATACGAAATTTTACGAATTATATGTTTTCAAATAACTCTTTTCTTATTTAATTATGTGGTAGCTCAATTGGTTTCTATTTACCTATTTATTTTATTTCTTCCTTTTTCTGTAATTTTTATTGTTGTTACCCATCCTATTTTTTTGGATATAACTTTGTATTTTACGAACATAAGAAATTACATTCGATTCTTACCTACATATCAATACTTAGATTTTCAGGTATTTGAATGGATGAAAATCTTTTTGCTACTGACTTTTTTGACATATCTTTTGAATCGAAAATCAGAAGTTTGTTTGCTGAGAAAATTTAAGTAATAATAACATAATAATAAAGAATAGTTCCTATAGTAAGTAGAATTTTATGGAGTAGATATAGTTTTTTGCTTAGATTGGTATTTTGTATAATGTGATACGTTTGTGCGAGACAGCAAAAACCACCAAATGTAATACCACTTAGAGAGAGTATTTGATGGAATGGGGTAAATTGCTTTAACTGTGCAACCATACATAATCCATTGGTGATTTCAACAAGAAGATTCCATGTAAAAGAAAGGAAAGAGGATTCAAGTTGCAATACCAAGGGGAGTATATTGAATAATTGAAATAAAATCATATATCCTCCAAGCATAGCTATTTGCTGTAGACTTTGGTAAATTGCATCGTCTAAATGAGCAAAAAAGGATTTATTGGAGTGGGAAGAAATCCACGTAGTAGTAGTAAACTCTATTTTATTTTTATAAATGGTATATCGTAGTAAAATACCATAAAGTAATGATATGCCATACATTCCAAAGAGATAGGGGAGTGGATTGGAAATAGAGAATAATGGTATAACAAAGCTGCAAAAGTAAATAGGCCCTATAAGATTCGTGAATGCTAATAAGTAATTGGCCTCATGACGAGTAAGAGAACCATTTTCATATAAAGTAGTACAAGTTTTTCCACCTGTAGGAAAACCACATAGAAATCCAACAAGTATTACATAAATTCCATGATGATTGATACGAAAGAGAGGTTGTAATAGAGGTGAAAATACTTTTACAAAATAAGTATGATATTGTAATCTTACAAGAAGTTGAGATAAAATCATAAAGGGCAATAATGTGGGAATTATATTATGAAACCAACGATTTAATCCGTCTAATGCTAAGGAAATACATTCTTTTGGATAGCACAATAGTGCAGTAAAAAGTAATAAAAAAATAAGTAATAAGAAAAATTTCTTAATTTTATGCATAATAGATTCCCCAAAGTCATGAAAATGTTGTATACTAATAAAGTATGGCTTAGAATAGGGAATTATGTATGAGATTAGATAAATATTTAAGAGAAATGAATCTAGGAACGAGAAGTGAAGTAAAGGAATTGATTAAAAAGGGACAAGTTACTGTAAATGGTCAGGTGGTAAAGAAGCCTGAAATAGCAATTATTCCAAACGTAGATCAAGTCTTTTATCAAGGTAATTTGATAGAATATGAGAAATACTTGTATTACTTATTGCATAAACCACAAGGTGTAGTATCGGCAACTAAGGATAATGTTTATCCAACAGTACTAGATTTGTTAGAGGTGCCAAGACAAGAAGAACTATTTCCTGTAGGGAGGTTAGATGTGGACACAGAAGGCTTATTGCTACTAACCAATGATGGAGAGTTAGCTCACGCATTATTGTCGCCTAAAAAGCACGTTTCTAAAGTGTATCTAGCTACAATTGATGGTATCTTGGGAGAGAGAGAGATTAAACTATTTGCACGAGGTATGGACTTAGATGACTTTATAACGAAGCCAGCTAAGTTATTAGTGAAAGAGTATCAAGAGAAGAACACTTTAGTGGAAGTAACCATAGAAGAGGGAAAGTTTCATCAGATCAAACGAATGTTCCACTATGTTGGACGAAATGTTCTTACATTAAAGAGAATAAAAATGGGACTATTAGAATTGCCAGAGGAACTACCATGTGGAGCATATATAAAACTTACGAAAGAAGAAGTAGTACAGGGAATTGTAAAGAAATAGAAGAAAGAAGTAATAGGAAAACTATTGAATATGAAGGAACGAACTTTTTTACCAATCTCTAAGAAAGAGATGAAAGAGAGAAATATAGAACAATTAGATTTTGTGTATGTAAGTGGAGATGCTTATGTGGACCATCCTTCTTTTGGTCATGCCATTATTAGCAGAGTATTAGAAGCCAATGGATATACGGTTGGAATGATAGCACAACCAGATTGGAAAGAGGATACTAGCATTACGATTTTAGGAGAACCTAGGTTGGGGTTTCTCGTATCAGCAGGTAATATGGACTCTATGGTGAATCATTATTATGTGTCGAAAAAACCACGTGAAAAAGATGCATATTCTCCAGGAGGTGCTATTGGCAAGCGTCCAGATTACGCAACAGTGGTGTATGGGAATTTAATTCGACGTACTTACCGTAATGCACCTATCATTATTGGAGGAATTGAAGCTAGTTTACGTCGATTGGCTCACTATGATTATTGGAGCAACAAATTCAAGCGTTCTATTTTACTAGATAGTCAGGCAGATTTGATATCATATGGAATGGGGGAGAGATCAATTGTAGAAATTGCGGACGCCCTTGCTAGTGGAATTGATGTAAAAGATATCACTTTTATCAAAGGAACTGTATATAAGACGAAAGATTTATCTGGAATTTATCGAGGAATCACGTTACCCAATTATGCGGCGTGCAAAGAGGATAAGAAACAATATGCTACTAGTTTTTATACGCAATATGAAAATACAGATCCATTTACAGCTAAAACATTAATAGAAGAATATGATCGAAATGTATATATTGTGCAAAATCCACCGCAAGAACCTTTGTCTCAAGTAGAAATGGATGGAATCTATGCATTAGATTACAGAAGAACGTTTCATCCTATATATGAGAAACAAGGTGGAATTCCTGCTATTGTGGAGATACAATTTTCACTCATTAGTAATCGTGGCTGTTTTGGTGCTTGTAATTTCTGCGCATTAACGTTTCACCAAGGAAGAATCATACAAACAAGAAGTCATGAGTCTATTGTGGAAGAAGCAAAATTGATAACGAATGAGAAAGAGTTTAAAGGATATATTCATGACGTGGGTGGACCAACAGCCAATTTTCGAGTTCCTTCGTGTCAGAAACAATTAACAAAGGGAACTTGTTTGAAGAAGCAATGTTTGCACCCTGAGATTTGTAAGAATATGGAAGTAGACCATAGAGATTATTTAACCTTATTGCGTACATTAAGAGAGTTGCCAAAAGTAAAAAAAGTATTTATTCGTTCAGGGATACGATTTGATTATTTGATGGCAGATAGTGACTCCTCTTTTTTAGAAGAATTAGTACAACATCATATTAGTGGGCAATTAAAAGTGGCACCAGAACATATTAGTGATGTGGTCTTAAATAAAATGGGAAAACCAAAGCAAGCTGTTTATGAAAAGTTTAAAAAGGCTTATGTATCCTGTAATAAAAAGTATGGGAAGAATCAATTTCTAGTACCATACCTTATGTCATCTCACCCAGGCTCTACGTTAAAAGAAGCTGTAGAATTAGCGGAATACTTACGAGATACAGGGTATATGCCTGAGCAGGTGCAGGATTTTTATCCGACACCTTCTACATTATCCACTGTAATGTATTATACGGAAATTGACCCTCGTAATGGTAAATCAGTTGCTATCGTCAAGAATCCTCATGAAAAAGCTATGCAACGTGCATTAATTCAATATAGAAACCCTAAGAATTATAAGCTAGTTAAAGAAGCACTACATCTGGCAGATAGAGAAGATTTAATAGGTTTTGATAAGCATTGCTTAATCAAACCAAGAGTTATGTCATATGAGACAGAACGTAAGAAAACGCAAAAGAGTACTGGAAGCAAGAAAAGAACAAAAAGTACGAATCCAAAAAGTGTAAAACAGCAAAACAACAATAAACAAAAGAAATACAAACAGAGTAAGAAAAAATAAATGGTAATGGAGGGATTATGCCAAGGAAGAAGATAACAAAAGGAATGTATGGATATCGAAAAGAAATACGTATAAAAGTATTGATTATTACGGTCATAATGTTTCTCCTTTCTCTTGCAATGTATGGTTGGGGATATTATCATGTAGGAACTGTACAATCTTATTATACGGTACTTGCAGTGCTTGGTATGTTACCAGCTAGTAAAAGTCTTGTGAATGTGATTATGTACTGTAAAGCTAAAGAATGTGCCAAACAGGTATATGAGCAAGTAGCAGAAATTCCATGCAAATATCCAATGTTGTATAGTTTATATTTGACTATGTATGAGCATTCTACCAGAATAGACTGTGTGCACATATATGATAAACATATGGTCTTATTAGTAGAGAACCCTGTGAAAGGAAAAGTAGTAGAAGCACATATTAAGAAAATTCTTCCGATGCATCATTTACAAGGAACGTCTGTTAAAGTCATTCATGAATTAGAAACATATAAAAATCGCATACAGCAATTAAATCAAAAATATCAAGAAGAACCTACTGAAAAAACGCAATTATTAATACAGCTTATGAAACAGATTACCATTTAATATAATACAATAAGTAGTATGGGAAAAGGGAAGCATGAGAGAACTTAAAATTGGAATCAATGAGCAAGGACAACGTCTTGATAAATACTTAAAAAAATATTTTTCAAATGCACCTTCTAGTTTTCTCTATAAAATGCTTCGTAAGAAAAATATTCTAGTAAATAATAAAAAAGCAGTGCCTGAGCAAATGTTACAACTAGAGGATAGGATTACATTGTATTTAGCAGAGGAAACTATTGAGAAATTTCGTGTGGTAAACAAGACTTTATATAATGAATATAGCAACGCCTATGAACAATATAAAAATAAAGTGAAAGTAGTCTTTGAAGATGAACATTTTTTGTTACTGCAAAAACCTGCAGGGATTTTATCTCAAAAAGCAAATAGAAATGATTTATCCATGAATGAATATGCTATAGGGTATCTATTAGAGCAAAACAGTCTAACAAAAGAACAATTACAGACGTTTAAACCTTCTATTTGTAATCGACTAGATCGTAATACTAGTGGAATTTTGATTGTGGGAAAATCCTTGCAAGGATTACAGAAGATGGGTGAATTAATACAAAAGCGTACTTTACAAAAATTTTATGTATGCGTAGTAGAAGGTAAGGTGAAAGAACCCTCTTTGTTAGAAGGATTCTTAGAGAAAGATGAAAAAAATAATCAAGTAACTATTTATCAATGTCTACTAGAAGAGCAGAAACAGCAAGAACAAATAAATCCCATTAAAACATTTTATAAACCTCTTAGGGGAAATGAGCGAACTACATTATTAGAAGTGGAATTGATAACAGGAAAGACTCATCAGATTAGAGCTCATTTAGCTTCAATACATCATAGTATTATTGGAGACTACAAGTATGGACAGAAGGAGGTAAATTCCTATTATGAGAGTACATATGGAATTAAATATCAATTACTTCATGCTTACCGTCTAGTCTTTCCAAAAGATAGAGAGTTAGGAGAATTAGCAGGAAGAACTATAGAAATTCCCATTCCTGAAGTATTTGAAAAGTGCATAAAAGATTAGATTAGGAAGGAAGTACCAATGGCAACATGGAGTTCAAGAGGATTAAGAGGATCTTTTTTAGAAGATTTAATTAATCGAACCATTGAGCAATATAGAAAGCAACAACTTGCATTAATACAGAAGATACCAACGCCTATAACACCTGTGCGTATAGATCAAGAGAATCGACATATTACGTTGGCTTATTTTGAACAACGAAGTACGGTAGATTATATTGGAGTAGTACAATCCATTCCTGTATGTTTTGATGCCAAAGAGTGTGCTTCAGATACCTTTGCATTGCAGAACATTCATGAACACCAAATAGAATTTATGAAAGATTACGAACAACAAGGTGGAATAAGTTTTTTGTTGATTTATTATGCTAAGAGAAATGAATTCTATTACCTTCGTTTTGTAAAATTACAAGAATTTGTAGAGAGAATGAGGAATGGTGGTCGTAAATCATTTCGTTATGACGAGTTAGAAGAAGTTTATTTTATGAGGAAACAGCAAGGGACATTTGTACCATTTCTAGAAGCACTGCAATTGGATTTGGCTGAACGAGAGTAAAAAAGCGTACAAAGAACATAGGTAACATACATAATTAAAGAGTGTCCAAACATACAACAGCTAGAGCGTATGTTTAGACACTTTTTTGTAGAAAATTTTCTAGCGATTGTTAAGATCTATATATTCAGGATTAGGAGTAATTGATTTATAGGCAGGACGAATAATCTTACCATTATTAACTAGCTCTTCTAAGCGATGAGCAGCCCAACCAGACATACGAGCAACTGCGAAAATAGGAGTAAATAATTCTGGTGGAAGCCCTAACATATTATAAACAAAACCAGAATAGAAGTCGACATTAGTACTAACCCCCTTATACATTTGGCGTTCTTCTGCGATAATAACTGGTGCAAGTCGTTCCACCAATGCATAGAGGTCAAATTCTTCTTTTAACCCTTTTTCAATAGACAAATCTTTTACAAATTCCTTGAATATAGTAGCACGTGGATCTGATTTAGAGTAAATGGCATGTCCTACACCATAGATTAACCCTGCTTTATCAAAGGCATCATTATGAAGTAATCTACGAAGATAGACAGCAAGTTCTTCTTCATCCTCCCAATCTTGAATGGTTTCTTTGATTTCTTCAAACATCTGAACAACCTTAGTGTTGGCACCACCATGTCTAGGTCCTTTTAAGGAGCCAATTGCTGCAGCAATGACAGAATAAGTATCTGTCAAGGTAGAAGTAACAACATGAGTCGTAAATGTAGAGTTATTTCCACCACCATGTTCCATATGTAACACAAGTGCAACATCTAAGATTTGAGCTTCTAGTTGAGTGTAGCTACAATCTGGACGTAATAAACGTAGAATATTTTCCGCTGTAGACAAATCTGGATCTGGTGCATGTATGAAAAAACTATTTCCATCATGATAATAATTATATGCTTGGTATCCATAAATAGCTAATAAAGGACATAAGCTAATTAATTGAATACATTGGCGAAGGACATTTGGTAGTGACGTATCATCAGGAGCATCATCATAGGAATAAAGTGTAAGGACACTTCTAGCAAGAGCGTTCATCATATCTTTACTAGGTGCTTTCATAATAATATCTCTTACAAAGCTAGTTGGCAGAGTACGATAGTTTGATAATAATTGGTGAAAGTTTTTTAGATCTGACTTAGTAGGAAGCTTACCAAATAACAACAAATAAGTAGATTCTTCGAAACCATAAGGTCCTTCATCTTTAAAACCATCTACTAAATCACGCACATTGTATCCTCTATAGAATAGTTGACCATGTGTAGGAACGGATTCTCCATCTACTATTTTTGTTGCTCGTACATCTGAGATATTAGTAAGTCCTGCAAGAACACCTTTTCCATTTAAATCTCTAAGTCCACGTTTGACATCGTATCTTGTATATAATTCCGTATCAATTAAATCAGCATGATAACATTGATCCGCTAATTCTAATAGTTCATCTGTAATTGCAGAGTAAGTATTACGATTCGTATACATATAAACCACCTTTCTGTTTCTTCTTATTATAATAGCATACCATCTATATTACCATGTTTTCTAATTGTAAATCAAGAGAAAATATAAAAAAATCAATAAGAGCGAGCATTTATTATGTATGTTATGTATTTAGAATGGCTCATTGTATATACATTTTCTTAGAAATATGATATGATTTTCAGAAGAATATAACAAGAAATATGTTATCAAAATAAGAACAATAGATTCTATAAAATTCAAGAAAGTGAGAACTAATATGACAATGCAAGAAATGTTACAACACGTAGACCATACACAATTAAAGGCTTTTGCTACATGGGAAAGTATTCAGGTGCTTTGTGAAGAAGCAATCAAATACCAAACCGCATCTGTGTGTATTCCACAAACATATGTGGAACGAGTTCATAAGGAATATGGAGATCGTATTAATATTTGTACAGTAGTAGGATTTCCATTAGGGTATCAAGTGACAAACAGTAAGATTTTAGAAGCGAAAGAATCCATAGAAAATGGTGCTAATGAAATTGATATGGTTATTAATATTTCGGATGTGAAAAATGGAAATTTTGTGAAGGTAGAAGAAGAGATTAAGTCTATGAAAGCAGCTTGTGGCAACCATATTCTAAAAGTAATTATTGAAACTTGCTACTTAACAAAAGAAGAAAAAATTGCTATGTGTAAAGCAGTCACAAACGCAGGAGCAGATTATATTAAAACTTCAACTGGATTTGGTACAGACGGTGCTACTATGGAAGATGTAATTCTGATGAAGAAAAATATTGGAGCAATTGTAAAAGTGAAAGCTGCAGGTGGGGTAAAGACACTGCAAGACTTGGAAGATTTTATTAAAATAGGTTGTGATCGAATTGGTACCTCATCAGCAATTTCTCTTGTAGAAGGGGAATCTACAACAGGTTATTAATGATAGGAGTGCCTTTAAATGAATCAATATCAATTAAGAATTCAAGAATTGCAAAGAGAAATGGAAGTTTGTGGACTTCACTATTACTTGGTGCAAACAGCAGACCCCCATCAGTCAGAATATATAGATAAGCACTACAAGGCGAGAGAGTACCTGACGGGTTTTACAGGTTCTAATGGAACACTTCTTGTTACTAGAACAGAAGCTATTATGTGGACAGATGGACGATATGATGTCCAAGCGAAGTTAGAGTTAGAAGGAAGCCAGATTATTCTTTATATTACGAATCAAGAGAAGACAGTGACTTTGCCAGACTATTTGAAAAAGTCTCTGCATGAGGGAGAAATCATTGGATTTGATGGGAGAATTGTAAGTGCATACTTTGGAAATATGTTACAGAAACTAGCTAAGAAATTGCAAGGAGAGGTGAATGGAACTTTTGATTTAGTAAGTCTTATTTGGAAGAATCGACCTAATATAGAGTTTCAAGAACTTTTTTGTTTACCGAAGGAACATATAGAAGATACTTGTAAGGAAAAGTGTGCTTTGATTCGTAAGAATATGCAGGAAAAAGCGTGCTCTTACTTCGTGTTGAGTAAATTAGATGATATTATGTGGTTATTAAATATTAGAGGGAGAGATGTACCTCATAATTTGGTGGGATATGCTCATATTGTGATGAATCAAGAAACGATTATTCTTTACAGTAGAAGAAGCAAACATACAGAGAAGTTTCAGGTTTACTGTGATGAACAAGAGATTATTTGTAGAGAGTATGAAGAATTTGAAGAAGCGATTGCTTGTCTAGAAATAAAAGAAGGTCTTGTTTGGATAGACCCTAAATCAACCACCTTTACTATTCTTCATTATCTAAATAGTAAGAATCAATTGTATCAAAAGACGAATCCTACACTTTTACCAAAATCTTTAAAAAGTAATACGGAGATCAAATATTTAAAAGAAACTTATGAAAAAGATAGTGTAGTGATGACTAAGTTTTTATACTGGATGAAACATATTTTACCGATGAAAGAAGTGACAGAATACACAGCAGGAATGTATTTAGACAATCTTAGGCGAGAAGTAGAAGGATTTATTGACTATTCCTTTGACACTATCTGTGCTTATGGGGAACAAGCTGCAATGATGCATTATATGGCGGATGCCACTAGCTGTAAAGTTGTTAAACAAGAAGGTATGCTATTAGTGGACTCAGGGGCTCATTATTATGGTGGTACTACAGATGTGACTCGCACAATTGTATTGGGAGAGTTGACAAAGGAGCAGAAGAAACATTATACATTAGTGGTGGCAGGGATGTTGCGATTACAAAATGCTGTTTTTATAAAAGGATGTACAGGACGTAATCTAGATATTCTAGCTAGAAACCTACTGTGGAAAGAATTATTAGATTACAAGTGTGGAACAGGTCATGGTGTAGGCTATATGTTGAATGTTCATGAAGGACCTCAAGGGATTCGTTATCAATACAATCAAGGTGAAGAAGAAACTGTATTTTTACCAGGAATGGTTACTAGTAATGAGCCTGGTGTCTATCTAGAAGGTGCGTATGGAATTCGAATTGAAAATATAATGGTATGTAAAGAGTGTGCAGAACAACGAAATGATACGTTTTTATGTTTTGAGCCATTGACGTTGGTTCCAATTGATTTAGACGGTATTGATGTTACTTATATGGCAGAAGAAGATCGAAAGAACATTAACGAATATCATAAAATGGTATATAAAAAAATTTCTATTCATTTAGAGGACAAAGAACTAGAATGGTTAAAAGAAGTTACGAGAGAAATATAGAAAGAACGAGGCAATATACAGGTAGCTTAGAAAATAAGACAAGGAAATAGAAAATACAATGGAAAATCTAGTAATGGGAATTTTGGCACATGTGGATGCTGGTAAAACCACGTTGGCAGAAAGTATGTTGTATTTATCAGGAGGGATTCAAAACCTTGGGAGAGTAGACCACAAGAATGCGTTTTTGGATACGTATGAAATGGAACGTGATCGAGGAATTACTATTTATGCAAAGCAAGCTAAGTTTTCAATGGGAAAACGTAGTGTGACTTTAGTAGACACACCAGGTCATGTGGATTTTTCTACGGAAATGGAGAGAACTTTACGAATCTTAGATTACGCCATTTTAGTCATTAGTGGCGCTGATGGCGTACAA
>JAWXVF010000231.1:0-2707 GCA_044425555.1 Eubacteriales bacterium | reverse complement strand
TTAGAACAATTGATAAAAGTAGATTAAAGGAAAAAATAGGTCATATAGATGATGCAAGAGTGATAGATAGAGTAAACAATGCACTAGGAGTAAGTTTTGGTTTAGAAGAATAAAAATAGAGTCATATGACTCTATTTTATTTTAAACACCTAGGCGTAATAATTTGATTTTTTTCAATTCTTTTCTTAAACTAGATAAATCTTTTTTTCTTGAGTGTAAATTTACAGATAACTCATCAAGAGCAATAGACATATTTTGATTCTTTTCAGTTGGTAAAAGATACATATTGTATCCGTTAAGATAATAATTTTTTTTCTTTTGTGATCTTGATTTATCAGCTGTTTTTTTATATGAAAGCGCTTTTTTTACTCTTTTAATATCCTCTTTAATTTCAGAAATGTATGATTCTAAAGAGAAAATTTCATACGCAGTATCATCAATGACAACTTTGACAAGTGCGCGTACGATTTCTGGATTAGTTTTTCCATGTCTTTGCATCAGAGAAGAGGGTCTAGAGTTTTTTACAACGATTTCAAGTGCGTCAGAAATATTAACATGTGACTTATATTGTCGCTTACTTACTATAGCATCGAACTCATCAGCTACTCGAATAATTTGTCCTTCGTACGGAATTTGCGATTTTTTCAGTCCTTGTGGATAGCCAGAACCATCTAAGGCTTCGTGGTGGTAAAGTGCCCCAGCTCTATACATTTTTAATTCAGGATCTTTTAAGCAGATATTATTTCCTAAACTAGGATGTTGTTTCATAATCTCATACTCATCATCTGTAAGAGGTCCTTGTTTTTGTAGTATTCTAGCAGGGATAGATGATTTACCAATATCGTGTAAGTAGGCGCAAGTAGTAGCAAAAGCTGTAAAACCTTCATCTTTATGTAGGTAGCCACAAATTCTACAAGTTAGGTTGGCAACATTTTCAGAGTGCTTTCGTGTATAGGCATCTAATGAATCTAGAATTGCTAGCTGGTATCGCATAGATTCATTCAAATTATATATCTTCAAACTTGACTTATCATAGAAGTCAAAAGTAAATTTTTTCATAAATATCTCCTTTTTAATTTAGTTTTAACAATATATCACTAAAAAAAAGAAAATTCAATATAAATATAAAAAACCGAAGAATAATTAATAAATTACTCTTCGGTACCCTAGAAAGAACTTAGATTATATGCTTCCTAGTAGCATTTTTTCGCTGACAGATAATCCTTCGATAAAAATAAACAAATCTTCTTTTACAACACTACGCATGGCATGTCTTACATCATTACAATCTTTAATGCATCTAATTGAAAAACTTCCAAGTACATCAAATGTCTCTGCATCAGTTTTTACATTGAGCGAGAAAAAATCATCTTCCTTTACAAGTACGGCTTTTTCTAGTGGTATGTCTGTTTGATTTTCAATACTGATAAATCGTGTCATTAGATCATCTCCTTAAATATAAAAAAATAATAAACGTGCATACTTAAAATGCTATACTATTATAACTGAAAAAGATAATTATGTCAAGTGCGAAGAGGGGGAGCGTAATATCCTAAAAATCACTTGAAAAAAAGCGCATTTGATAGTATAATAGTAGCAGTAATAAGGAGGAATAGTATGTATAGAACACACACATGTGGAGAAATTAATATATCGAATGTAGGCCAAAGCATAAAACTTGCTGGATGGGTACAAAAAATAAGAGATTTAGGAGCTATGACTTTCATAGATTTAAGAGATGAGTTTGGTATTACTCAAATAGTAATAAATGACGAAGTTCTAAAGGAAAAGGCAAGAGAATTACATGCAGAAACTTGTATCAACATTTCTGGGGAAGTTGTGGAAAGAAGTAACAAAAATATGAAAATCCCAACTGGTGAAATAGAAATTATGGCAAGTACAATAGAAGTTCTTGGGAAATGTAAAAATATACTTCCGTTTGAGATAAATACAGATCAGGAAGTAAGAGAAGATTTAAGGTTAGAATATAGATTTTTAGATTTAAGGAACGAAAAATTACATAATAATATTTTACTTCGTTCTAAAATATTAAAAGAACTAAGAAGTAAGATGGATAGTTTAGATTTTAATGAAATACAAACTCCAATTTTAGCAAATTCATCACCTGAAGGTGCAAGGGATTATCTAGTACCAAGCAGAATACATAAAGGAGAATTTTACGCACTTCCACAAGCACCGCAACAATTTAAACAATTGTTAATGGTATCAGGATTTAATAAATACTTCCAGATAGCACCATGTTTTAGAGATGAAGATCCAAGAGCAGATAGAGCTCCGGGAGAATTCTATCAATTAGATTTTGAGATGAGTTTTGCAACACAAGATGATGTATTTAAAATTTTAGAAGATGTTGTGCCAAATACATTTGAAAAATTTACAAATTGGAAAGTAGATAAAGGACCGTTTGTACGAATACCATATAGGGAAGCTATGGAAAAATATGGTATTGATAAACCAGACCTTAGAAATCCATTGATAATCCAAGATGCAACAACAGTTTTTGAAAATTCTGATTTTAATGCATTTAAAGATAAAACAGTAAAAGTAATTGTAGTGCCAAATGGAGCAGAGCAGGGAAGAAAATTCTTTGATAAAATGACTGAATACGCGTTAACAGAGGAAGTTGGAGCTAAAGGATTGGCATGGACAAAGATTGAGCAAGATGGAAGCGTAGCAGGAGGAATCT
>JAWXVF010000230.1:0-2743 GCA_044425555.1 Eubacteriales bacterium | reverse complement strand
AATTGTAGGGGGGGGGTTGGGTTTTATGAGTTAGAAAGAGATTAAATTATATGGGTTAAAATTATTATACAAAAAAAGCAACATGATATATTGACAAATGATTTGTAGACTGATAGTAGATAGAGGTTTTAGAAGGAGTTAGATGAATACTGCTAAATGGAAAAGTAATATAATGACAAGTGTTTTAATCATCGTTACAAGTATAATATTTTTTGTTTGTGTGTCTGATACAGGATATATAATGGCCACTGATACGCCGACTTATCTAGACATAGTGCCAAAGTCAGCAATACGTCCGATTTATCCACTTTTTTTAGCAATTCATAAAATGATTTTTGGAGAAATACAATATCTGAATGTAGTAGTAGTTTCGCAAGCTGTATTATCGGTATGTTGTTCAACAGCATTTGTATGTTATTTGAGAACAATATTTAATTTAAAGCCAATAGAGACGTATGTATGTTATCTACTTTCGTTGCTAGTATATACGGTAGATTGGCCACATGTAATATCATCGCAATACATTTTAACAGAAGGAATAGCTTATCCTTTGTTCTATCTCTATATGATTACATTGATGCAAGTGGTCTATAAAGGTGGTGTGAAAAATATTGGAGCAAATGTTTTGATGACATTTATGCTTTCAATGATTAGAACACAATTACAACTAGTGTGGGTAATTAGTGCCATAGTGATTGTATATGCATTATTTGTAAAGGTAGTAACTAAAGAAAGGTCTTTGTATAGACAACTTGGCACTATAGTAATTGCTATTATCGTCATGGGAGCCATTGTCCTTGCAGGATTAAAGAGTAATACATATGCAATGACAATGTATACTAGAGTATATTATTATTTTGTGCAAATAGAATTAAATAATGATAAGGTAGTGTCACAGTCAAAAGTGGATGACATTGTTTATACAGATAATCAAAGTTCTCATGCTTTATGGCTAAGGTTGAGCTATACAATAGATGAATCAGACATTAATTTATTTGATACAATTTATATGAAAGAGATCTTTGAAGCACTCTATTACAAAATAGATGAAGCAGAGCAACGGTACCCGTACCGACCTATGAATTTGTGGACGTGGAATCATATTGCAAATTCAACGAACAGAAATTCGTATATTACCACAGAAGTAATCAATGACTATTTAGAGAATCAGAATATTGATACTCAAGTGAAAAAAAACACGCAAGGTATTATGGATGAACTCAGTAGTGTCTTATTAAGAGAACATTGGGCGGACTATATTTACTGGACATTATGTCTGATACCACAAGGATTTGTTGCAAGTATATTTGTCCAAATAGAAGAATTTTACACATTGTGTTATATCATAACAGGGATTTTGTATACAAGTGCACTTATAATGAGTAGTATAACGATTAAGAACAGACTAATGAATTCGAAAGTGGGAGTTTATATGATTGTAGTAATTCTTGCAGCATGTGCGTTTATAGGAATCACGAATTTGGTGTTCTTTGCATTACAGAGGTATGTATATTATATATTTGGAGTTTTTTATATGGCATATTATTTGTTGATTAGAGAATTTTGGAAATACTTTCAATTCAGAAGGTTTCACAAAGCGAGGAGTTAAGATGACACCAAAAATCTTATTAGTGGATTATTATGGAACTTGTGATGAAGAAGGAATATTACTTGGACACTCAGCAAAAGTATTAAAAGAGTATACTGAATTAATACAAGAGATTTCGCAAGTAAGCGTAATAGCTTCTCCTTGTGTAATTAATGAAATTCATAAAAATGATTATGAGAAATGTGTTACCTTACCATATAACATTCAAACAACTTCTACTAATAGCCTTCTGCAACGAATGGTAGATAAATTTAAATTGTATAAGAATTTATGGGAAGTAGTACATTTTTGTAAAGGGTATGATGTGGTTTGGTTTTATCGTACCGATTTCTTCATGTTTTTCTTCTTTGCGTTTTATTTGTTACCGTTTCCTAAAAAGATACGAACGGTAGCCTTGATTTATCAGACGAAGTATACACAAAGTAGACTTTCCGCTTTACTAGAATGGATATATAGAAAGGGACTGGAACGATTTGACTTAGTAATTCAAACAATAAGAACAAGTGAAGAGATTCCTAAGAGGAGTCGCAAGACACAGAACTTCTATATGCCAGATTATGTTTATGATAAGCAACAATATGAGAGGTATGTGCAGACAGAAAAAGAAGATAAGGTAGTATGTCTGGGAACCATGAATCCTTATAAGAAATTAGAGGAATTAGTAGAAGTATTTAATGAAATAGAGTATCCATTGGAAATCTGTGGAGTGTTTTCTGATAAAGAACGAGTAAAACACTTGCAAAAGAGAGCGAAAAGTCATATTATAATTAAGGATAAGAAATTGACCGATGAAGAATATTATAGAAAATTAGGGGGAGCAAAGTTTGCCATTTTACCATATGATGAGTTACAATATGCAGGACGGACTTCTGGGGTTTTATTAGAAAGTATATTCGTAGATACTGTTCCTATCGCATCGAATTATCTCTATGAAATTGGTGATGTAAAAGGGATTGGCTATGACAGGATAGAAGGTTTGAAAGAAGTGTGGTCATCTATTTGCCAGGACGAAGTGGAAAAATATAGGAATGGAAATCGTATGGTGAGAGAAACGATATATGAGAGGCGAGGTGTGAAAGAGGAGTTGAGGAAGAGGTTGTTTGATGAGTGAGAAAAAATAATTGGTTAATCTCA
>JAWXVF010000229.1:0-2753 GCA_044425555.1 Eubacteriales bacterium | reverse complement strand
ATGATAGACGCGTTTTTTCTTGCATGTAAAAGAGTGTTTAAAGAGAGTGAATGTAAGGAGGTCTCAGCTGCATCTGTAAGAATCGTATGCTGGTTGTTACTATTTATTTCTGCACCAATTTATTTATATTCCATTATAAAAGATGTAACGCTTGTGTACGCATCGGGATATCGAGCGATATATAATGTTACAGACTCGGGGAATACTATTGTTCAATCTATGGCAATGTGGTGTATTCCGTGTTTGTTTTTTTTAATATATGAATATAAAAAAAGCAAGTTAAAATATATTTTCGTTACAATTATGTTGGCTATTATAATAGGGTATTTATATATAGGTAGTAGGAGTACTCCGATTATAATTATGATGGCAAGTGTTTTATTTTATCAAACATGTATTGAAAAAATTTCGAGAAACAAAATATTATTATTTTGTCTGCTTGGATTAGTATGTTTTATTTTCGTTGCTAACATATCAGTATTGAGGAGTCAAGCAAATAAAACATTGTCAGTCTATATAAATGCTGTTTTTTCTACAGAAGATATAGGCGCATTGGTGGTTGACTCAATAGGAGAAATGGGTAGTTCAATGCAAATTTGGCTTAGGTTGCAATATTTAGTGCCAGATTTATATGGATATAGATATGGATTTTCATATGTAGCATCGGTACTGGCATGCATTCCTTCAATTTTATTCGGGGGGTTCTCTTTTGTAAATTATGCAGCTTTGGCTCAATGGATAACAATAGTAGAGAATGAAACATATGGTTTGGGATTCTCTCATTTAGGTGAATTATATTATAATTTTGGATGGCTAGGTATACCTATGTCTATATTTATTAATTATTTTCTGATTAATGTGTTAAGCGGGAAAATAACATATGCTAGGTTCAGTAAGTATAAATATGTATATGCTGTATGTGCATTTTGTATAATAGCAGATATTGCACGTAGTTCAATGTACCTTATTGTTAGAGAGTTAGTTTATGGTTTGTTAATTCCTGGGATATTAATAATTTTAATTGATAATGGATTAAAAAAGGAGTAATTTATGATTAGAGTTCTTCAGTATGGGTTATCAAGTAATGAAGGCGGTATAGAAAATGTTTTTTTAACAATGAATAAAGAGATAAATAAGGATAAAATCACATTCGATTATATTATTGCTGGTGATGTTTTGGCGTATGAAGAAAAATTTAAATTAATGGGAAGCAAAATCTATAAAATAGAACATGTAAGGCACAACCCAATAAAACGCTTTAAAATTTTTTATAATTTTTTTAAAAACAACTCAACTCAATTTGATATAATTCATTGTTCATACAATACATTATATTCCATCGAACCAATTATTTTGGCTCGTCTTTTTAAAATTAAAAAAATTGTAGTTCATGCACATAGTTCAGGGCATTATTCAAATAAGAAAATTAATCATTTATTTCATAGAATAAATAAAATGTTAGTACCTTTATTTGCTACGGATTTTGTAGCATGCTCAGAGGTGGCGGGGAATTTCTGCTTTCCAAATAGATGTAGAAAATCAATTATTTATAATCCATTAGATATTGATAAATTTAAATTTAATGATAAATATAGGTTAGAAATTCGAAATGAGTTTTGTGTGGGTGATGAATTGGTTATCGGGCATGTAGGAGCGTTTTTGCCTGTAAAAAATCAAAAATTTCTTGTTGTAATTTTTAGCAAAGTTAAAATGAAGGTACCGAATGCAAAATTAATTTTTGTTGGAGATGGATATATGCGTAGTCAAGTGAAATCATTAGTCGATTTGTATGGATTGCAGGATGATGTTATCTTTACTGGAATAAGAAATGATGTTAATAAAATTTTATCGGCAATGGATATTTTTGTTTTTCCCTCTTTATATGAGGGATTTGCAATAGCGTTAGCTGAATCACAGGCATCTGGGTTAATATGTATAGCATCTGATACCATTACAAGAGAAGTTGCTTTAGATAGGTTAAAAATTAATTTTGTTTCACTAAATGCAAATGCCGATAGATGGGCTGAAATCATAATTAGCAAGATGAATAAGGGTAATAGGATTATAGATAATGGCAGATTTAAGGTATTATCTGTGGATAGTCAAGTGCAAAAATATGAAGATATTTATTTAAACTAGTTGTAAAGACAATCATTTAATATGATATAAATTTAGTTGTTTATAATGTGGGGTGTATCGATGAAAAACTATAGTGAGAATACCGATGAAATAATGGTCAGCATCTTTTGTTTGTGTTATAATCATGAGAAGTATCTCGTAAAATGCTTAGAAGGATTTGTTAATCAAAAAACGCAATTTAAGTTTGAAGTTTTAGTGCATGATGACGCCTCTACTGACAATTCGGCTAAAATAATACGTGAATTTGAATTAAAATATCCATCGATTATTAAACCTATATATCAACTGGATAATCAATATAGCAAAGGGGTAAGTATTGGATTAAAATGGCAGATGAGTAGAGCAAAAGGAAGGTATATTGCATTTTGCGATGGAGATGATTATTGGTGTGATCATAATAAGCTACAAAAGCAGTTTAATATTATGGAGGGAAATAACAATTGTCATTTGTGTTTGCATAGGGTAGAATTGATTAAAGAAAGTGGGGAAAAGCTAAATCGATGTTGCCCTAAGAAAAAATTCAAAAGAACTACATGGAGTACTGATGAGTTTTTCGAAATTTATTTAGGAGATAGAGAACATTTTCAAACGTCCTCTTATTTTATTCGTCGCGA
>JAWXVF010000033.1:0-21237 GCA_044425555.1 Eubacteriales bacterium | reverse complement strand
TCACTTCATCCACTTCAATTTGTGACAACGTAACAATATTCGAATAAGCACAACCAAAATCATCTAAAGAGATTAAAAATCCATTATCTTTAAAATTTTTAACCAGTACAGACGGAACATTATTCTCTATTAACCCTACTCGCTCTGTAACTTCAATAACTAATAATTCATGAGGAACATGGTATTGATCACATATTTTTACAATAGTATCAACAATTCCATACTCTAATAACGTAACCCGACTTAAATTGACAGAAATTGGAATTGCCTCCCCAGCTTGATTCAACTTATCTAACAATTGACACACTGTTTCTATTACAAAGATATCCACATGACGAATCACTGACTTTTGCTCATATAATGGTACAAACTGATCAGGAAAGACCATTTTTTCATTTGTCTTATCGTAGCGTCTAATCAATGCCTCCGCACCATACAGAGATCCGTCTTTTAATTTCACTTGAGGTTGTAGATAAACCATAAATTCATCATTAGCTAAATACGATAACAAATCAGACAAAACTGTATTATCCACTTGATCAAATTGGCGTTTACTAGTAGCATAATATTCCTGCTTATTAATATACATCATAGCGTCCGCTTCTTGCATTAATTTCCATATATCATAACTGCCACTTCCCCATGCATGACCAAAGGAAAAGTCATAATTATTGCTCTTGTGCATTCGTTTATGTAATTCGTCTACTTTTTCCTCAAACTCACCACTTTCCACATTACAAGCAATACCCACTAATTCGTCTCCAGACATGCGGAAGAATTCATAGTTAAAATGCTCTTTCAAGCGTACGATAGCAGCCATAATATGTTTATCACCTGCCGAGATTCCAGAATTCTCATTAATATACTTTAATCCATTAATATTTACGGATATAATTCCAAGCATCTTAGGTTCCATCTTCAAAATCTCATCAATTTGATTCGTAAATCCCGCACGATTAAGCAATCCAGTAAGTGTATCCTTTTGATTCAAGTGGTCTAACTCTTTAGACATTCTACCTGTAATCAAAAAACCACAAATCGCCAATGTTACCACCATAGAAATTCCTAATAAGAGATTAATTATAGCAGATATTTGATCAAATTCAGAATAATCCATTCCCGTTAATACTTTCCATTCAAATTCATCTATTTCTGTTACCATACCTAAACGTCTCTCACCATTCATTATGTAAGATACTAATTCACCTGTAGGATTCTCTAACTCTCTATCCAAATTCTCCCCAATCAGATTAAGCGCACTATAATTAGAATTAATATAACTTGGATCTGCATATGCTAGAATCGTATTTGATTCATCAATCACTAAGCTTCGACCTGAATCTCCATAGCTACTATCTATCACTAAAAGGGATATAAAATCAATTGGTACATCTAATCCCACAACACCCAGCACTACATCATCGTCTATTACCGGACAAGCGATAGTGACTACCAATCCATTTGTTAAAATATCCAAATAAGGAGGTGTAATCACATATTCTCTTGTTAGAACAGGTTCATAATACGGACGAGTCCGAAAGGAAAAATCTTCTTCTGATACAGCTCCTGTATTCAAAAGCATAGAATCTTGTTCTACATCAAAAATCGCCATAGACATAATCTTTCCATCATAACTTTCTGTAATTCGAAGCATTTCCTCTACTACAATTGAGGCACTTGGATGTTCTACCATGGGATGACTTTGGTCACTATCTCGCAAAACTTCAATAATCGCATAATTTTTGGCTAATACATCGCAGATAGCAACGTATTCCATTACTGTTTGTTGTGTTGTATTACTAATATTTTTAGTAATTTCTGTTAAGTATTTATATTCTGTAGCAATCATGGTATTTCCCATTACATTACTAATAATATACATAATTATCCCATTAATAACCATCATACTTAGCGCCATAATCATAATCACTTTTTGTGCTATTGTTATTTTCTTAAAGACTGATAATAATTTCATTTGTATTCTCACACTTTCTAAGCAGACGCTCTACTATTGCTCTATATATTGTACATTACTTAGTATCACTTTTATTCAGCTATGACATTATACCATTTTTCTATGTTTTTGTCTATTTTGTTAGAATTATTTATTTTTTTTATAAAATTCAAATTATATATATTGTACACTTCATTCTTTTTATTGCATTATATTTGGTTAAGAATAAACTCTCGCTTTATCTCCAGCAATTTTCGAAGTTCTATTAAAATATAAAATAAAATTGCTCTTGCCTCAAATTCATCTCGTACACTAGGTAATGGTTCGTCCTTCAATTCTAGGTAGAATGCTTCAAGCTTCTCTAATAATCCTTCCACTGCATTGTGCTTATGATAACCTTGCTCTATCTCCTGCATTAGTCTTACTATGGTACTTGCTTGTGTTGGTAGATAGGTAATCCTTTTAATATTCATATAAATTTCTCTTAGAATACGGCTTTGTTGCTCTCGCATTTGAACATACTCTAATTCATATGTATCCTGTGATAAGAGAGAATTATTCAAGTTTTCAATGGCACACTCTTTTGCTATATCCAAGGATTTCTCTAACTTCATCAAACATCCTTCATCATACTCTTGCGTATCATCTTCTAATAATTGCAAATAGATTTTTTGTAGAACATTTTTCATATTTCCATCTACTTCTTCTGCTAAAGTTTCATAGTAATTCCCTTGTTTACGTAGATACATATTGACTAATACACCCATCCCTGTACCAATCATAAATAATAACGACTCATTCATCACAATACTCATGCTATAGGATTCTTCCGTGAGTAGGTGGGTAATCAACACCGAATCCATCGCTATAGCCTCTACCCAAGAGAAACGTAAGCAAATTAGACAAAAGATTAATAAATACAGGCCAAAAGCAAATAAATTAAATCCAAGAAGTGAGAAAAGAAATACAGATAGAACAATAGCACACAAGAATGCCAGTCCTCTATTTCTAGCACTCTTTAAGGTTTCTCTTTTTGTATTTTGTATACTTAAAATAGTAATAATTCCTGCTGTTGACTGGAATTTTAATTCTAATACACTTGCCACTCCTATGGCTAATATGGCTGCTACTGCTATTTTAATGCTCTTTATAATCTGTTCTCTTCTCATGCACGTCTCAACTATTCTTTCTTACTTATATATTATATTAACATTATGTGTATCATTTATGTACTTATTGTCATTTAGCTATATTATACGTAAATTTCACTTCTATATCAATAAAAATTATTTCAAAAAAATTATTTTATCATTACATTTTCTTATTATTATATGGTAAAATATAGATAACCATCATCTACATTGTAAGGAGGATTTCTATGATTATCCCATTTAATTACCATTGGTTCTATCACGATACTTTCGAAGAAGAGATGAAAGATACATCTTATTCTACCAAACATATGCAACCTGTTTCTATACCCCACACCTGCGTAATTACACCTTACCATTATTTTGATGAATCCATCTACCAAATGGTATCTGGCTATCGTAAGGTATTTTACGCTCCTATGAAATGGAAAGATTCTATGATTTTTCTACGTTTTGATGGTGTATTACACATAGCTCACGTTTACCTAAACGGTCATTTGATAGGAACTCATCACTGTGGATATACTTCATTTACAGTAGATTGTACACAACACCTACTCTATGACTCTGATAATATTCTAGCAATATCTGTTGATAGTCGTGAAAGTAATAATATTCCACCTTTTGGAAATGTTATTGATTATATGACGTATGGAGGAATCTATCGCGAAGTCACTTTAGAGGTCAAACCAACTATTTTTCTAGAAGATGTTTTTGTACAAACTACCAATGTCTTATATGAAGAAAAATTACTTTCTCTTGAGATTAGTACGAATGAACTTCCTAAGAATCTCTCTCTTTCTTATTCTCTAGCCTCTTATGGCGATGAGGAACTAGACTATCAATTACTAGGAAGCACTTCTCTTACAGATAAAACGACTACTATTACTCACACTATAAGAGAGGTTGCTCTATGGAGTATAGAAGACCCTAACCTTTACTGGATTCGAGTAGAGTTGATAGATAAAAATTTAGTCATAGATACCAAAGAAATTAGATTCGGTTTTAGAGAGGCTATTTTTAAAAGTAATGGATTCTATCTAAACGGAACACCTACTAAAATCATAGGATTAAATCGTCACCAATCTTACCCTTATGTGGGCTATGCTATGCCAAAACGTGTGCAACAACTAGATGCTGATATTCTAAAAAATGAACTTTCTCTAAATGCCGTACGAACTTCTCATTACCCTCAGTCTCAGCATTTTATTGATCGGTGTGATGAATTAGGGTTGCTTGTATTTACGGAAATAGTGGGTTGGCAACATATTGGGGATCACGAATGGAAGGAGATTACCCTTAAGACTACCAAAGAGATGATTCTTCAATATCGCAATCACCCTTCTATTATTATCTGGGGAGTACGTATTAACGAGTCACAAGATGATGATATATTTTATAGAGAAACAAACCGTATTGCTCATGAATTAGATCCAACTAGAGCAACGGGAGGGGTACGTTTTATTACAAAAAGCAATCTTCTTGAAGATGTCTATACCTTTAATGACTTTTCTCATACAGGTAACAATGCGGGTACACAACCCAAAGATAAAGTCACTAGTAATTGTAGTAAGCCCTATTTAGTAACAGAATATAACGGACATATGTTTCCAACAAAAGCTTTTGATAGTGAAAGTCATCGTCTAGAACATGCCCTTCGCCACAGCAATGTACTTCAAGGGATTTACAAAGACGAGGATATTACAGGGGGTTTTGGGTGGTGTATGTTTGATTATAATACCCACAAAGACTTTGGTAGCGGAGATCGTATTTGTTATCACGGAGTAATGACCATGTTTCGCAATCCAAAACTAGCAGCTAGTGTATATGCTAGTCAATGTGAGCATACACCTGTTTTAGCCATAAGTTCTACTATGAATATTGGTGAACATCCTGGTGGAAACTTATCTTGTGTATATGCCTTTACAAATGCCGATAGTGTTCGATTATATAAGAACAATGAATTCGTCAAGGAATTTTTCCCAAATCAAGAACAATTCTCGGCACTTCCTCATCCACCTATTCTCATTAATGACTTTATAGGGGAATTAATGAGAGCAGAAGGCTATTCTAATGCTAATGAAACTAGAATTAAAGAAGTTCTGCAAGCCATTTCTAAGTATGGACAGAATCATCTGCCACTATCTTATAAAATTAAAATGGGGATTGCCATGTTACAAGAAAAATTAACAATGGAGGATGGAATTCGACTATATTCTAAATATATCGGAAATTGGGGAGATAAAACAACTACCTATCGCTTTGATGGTATCAAAGATAGACAAGTAATTCGTAGTGTAGAGAAGCAATCCATGACACAATTTTCATTACAAGTCAATAGTGACACTTACGAGTTGACAGAAGAAGAAACATATGACGTTGCAACCCTTCGTATGCAAGTAGTAGATGAATTTCATGAAGTTCTACCTTATTATCACGGTGTTCTATCCATCCTAGTAGATGGCAATATAGAACTTATTGGACCATCTCATATTAATATGCAAGCTGGCTATTGTGGTACTTACATTCGCTCTGTTGGCAAAAGTGGTACAGGAACAGTTACTCTTCATGCAGAAGGTACTACTCCTGTTACCATTTCCTATACTATAACAAAAGTTACTACTTCACAAATAACAAATACAAAGAAAGGATTATAATGTATGAAACCTTCCAAATCTCTTACTAATACCAATGCTACCAAAGCATATGGTATTGGTGCCATCGGTAAAGATATTGTCTACGCCTTTGTTGCTGGCTTTTTATTATATTATCTAAATACACTTTATGGAATTAGTTCTGTCTTTATTGGAACCTTATTTATGATTGCTCGTATTTTCGATGCATTTAACGATCCTTTTATGGGGGTAGTTGTCAGTAAAACAAATACAAAATTCGGAAAATTTCGACCTTGGATTTTTGTAGGTACATTTATTAATGCGATTGCACTCTATTTCTTATTTGCTATCCCTTCTTCTTTAGAAGGTAATTCTTTATTGCTATACGTCTCCATAACGTATGTTTTATGGGGATTAACTTATACGCTTATGGACATTCCCTTTTGGTCTATGATTCCTAATATTACCTCCCCTGGTAAAGAAAGAGAGTTAATGTCCGTAGTAGGTCGTTCCTGTGCAGGGCTAGGATTTGCCCTTCCAACAGCACTGACCATGTTCCTCGTTGGTACATTAGGCGGAGATAACGCAAAAGAAGGATTTCGTATTTTAGCACTACTTATTTCTATTATTTTTCTAATAACTTCCACCATTACCGTACTATTTGTACAAGAAAAGAATGATAATACAGTCGAAAGTACTTCTGTCAAAGAAATGTTTCGTTCTCTTTTAGAAAATGACCAAGCCCTCTATATTGTAATTACTATCGTCATCTTTAATGCTTCCCTTTATCTTACTCAGAATTTAGCTCTTTATTTCTTTGAATACGATATTGGAGATGCTACTTTATTTGGAGTCTTTGGAACTGTTGGTGGAGTTGCACAGATTCTTTCTATGACAGCCTTACCTAGATTACGAAAACGCTATAGTAAGCACACTCTTTTTATGGCCGCCATTGTAATTGCCATAGCAGGTTACCTTTTCCTCTTTTTACTAGGAACTTTAGGGATTACACATCTAATACCACTGTGTATAGCAGCTGCCATTATCTTTATAGGATTTGGACTTGCAACAGTTCTTACCACTATTTTCCTTGCTGATACAGTCGATTATGGAGAATGGAAAAGTGGTCAACGTAATGATAGTGTCATTTTCTCCCTACAAACCTTCGTTGTAAAACTCGCTTCTGCTATTTCAATCTTTATTACAGGTGTTGGTTTAGATCTTATTGGTTTAAACATTGAGCTAAAACAGCAATCCTCTCAGACATTATTAGGATTAAGATTTCTTATGACCATTTTACCAATCATTGGTTTGATTCTAGCAATCATAATATTTAATAAAAAGTATACCTTAAGCGAAGAACGCTTAAAAACACTTTTGCAAACAAAAGGAGAACACTCATGATTCAAGTAAATACTAATGTATTCGAATGTCACACCAAACACACTACTTATTGTTTCCATATACTGCCAAGCGGTCAATTAGAACATCTCTATTACGGAAAAAGAATAAATTTTTCTGGATATTATGATGCCATTATTCCTAAATGTGAATTTATCGGTGGTAATTTAATTGCATACGATGAATCCTTTCCTGCTATTTCTTTAGAAGCAAGATGTCTTGAAATGTCTTCTTTAGGGAAAGGGGACATTCGTGAACCTATGATTGCATTGCAGTATTATGATGGAGTTACCACGTGTAATTTTGTCTATGATTCTTATGAGATTATTGATAAACAAGCTCTTAGAAAACTCCCTTCCTCTTATGACGAACACAATACTACGCAGAGTCTCATTATTAATTTAATAGATAAAACTTATCATGTTACATTACAGATGATTTACTCTATCTTCTATGATACGGATATCATAGTTCGTAGTACTAGGTTACTCAACAACGGGGAGCAACCTCTTACTATTCGTCGGCTTCTTAGTTGTCAAATTGATTGGGCTAAACACCCATTAGAATTCACTACTTTTCGTGGTGCTTGGGCAAGAGAAATGAATCGTTACACTAGTAAATGTGAAACTGGGATTCTTATAAACGACTCCAAAACAGGTACTTCTAGTAATCGCTGTAATCCTTTTGTTATGATTAGTTCTCTAGATACTACAGAAACAACAGGTAATTGTTATGCCTGTAACTTAATCTATAGTGGCAATCATTATGAGGCACTTGAACCCACTGAGCTTGGAACTACTCGCTTTGTATGCGGGATACAACCCCAAGGATTTTCCTACGAACTAGCGCCCAATGATGTGTTTGAATCTCCAGAAGCAGTTCTTACTTACTCCCACCAAGGCTATCATGGCGTTAGTCAGCATATGCATCATTTTGTAAAAGAACATATTGTACGTGGTGCTTGGAAATACAAAGAACGCCCTATTCTTATTAATAGTTGGGAGGCTGCTTACTTTGATGTATGTGAAAGCCAATTATTAAAACTTGCCAAAACAGCAAGTCGAGTTGGTATAGAATTATTTGTATTAGATGATGGTTGGTTTGGAAAACGTAATGATGATACTTGTGCTTTAGGAGATTGGTATGTGAATACTAAGAAATTAGGAGGTGGATTAACTCGACTTGCTAAAAAGGTTAATGCTCTTGGAATGGATTTCGGTATTTGGGTAGAACCAGAAATGATTAGTATCGATAGCGATTGTTATAGGAATCATCCTGAATATGCCGTAAATTCCAGTGGAGACTATCAATCCCTTGGCCGTCACCAATTACTAATAGATCTTACAAAGGTGGAAGTGCAAGATTATGTAATCGAACAGATTGGTGCCGTTTTAAAAAGTGCTAATATTACTTATGTAAAATGGGATATGAATCGAATTTTTACTGATTGTTATTCTGATAGCATTCCTGCCAACAGGCAAGGGGAATTTCTTCATCGCTATATGCTCGGTCTTTACCATGTAGTAGATGAACTCACTAATCAATACCCATACGTTTTATTCGAAGGTTGTAGCTCTGGTGGAAACCGTTTTGATCTTGGAATGTTATGTTATATGCCGCAAATCTGGGCTAGTGACAATACAGATGCTTCTTGTCGTGCCACCATACAAACTGGATATAGTTACGGATATCCTATGTCTACCATTACGGCTCACGTATCTGATTGCCCTAACCATCAAACTTTGCGAATAACACCTATTGATACTCGTTTTCATATTGCTTGTTTCGGCTTATTAGGATATGAATGTAATCTCTCAGACCTAAAGGCAGAAGAACTCCAAGCCATTAAATCACAAGTAGAATGGTATAAAAAATATCGTAAGATTCTTCAATTTGGTAATTACCATCGCCTTCTAAACAAAAATGGGATCTATCAATGGATGGTTGTGGATTCTGCAAAAGACTTCGCATTAGTACTGTACTACCAAACACAAGTAACCCCTAATTATTCTCACAATCACCTACGCTTACGCGGATTAGATCCAGAAGCTACCTATCATATTACCAATCGTAAACTAGTGGTGAACTTAAAGGTATTTGGGGATTTATTAAATCGCACCTTACCAATTCATGTAAAAAAAGACTCTCCTCTCTATCATATCATCTGTAAAGCAGTACAAAAAGAATCCGAAACAGAAGATATAATAGCACAAGGAGAAGTCTTAAATGAAATTGGTGTTCAACTAAAGCAAGGTTTTGTGGGACTTGGTTACAACGAAGAAGTTCGTCTTTTTCAAGATTACGCTTCTCGTGTATACGTAGTGGAAAGAGTGTGTGAATAAGGAATCATTCAATTCATTAGAACCCTATATGGAAAGGGTATTTTCTACTAGAAAACTATCCCACACTCTATGTATATCATTAATAACAATCTGTAAAGTTCCTTAAAGTTTAATAATTTAATTGATAAATAATCACTGTTCTAGGTGGCACAACTACACATTCTTGCATGATAATAGCATTAATACGTCTCTCATTATCCGTATTAACTACCTCTCTCCACGAATTATAATTATGAATGTTCGGTAGGCGAACTTGTGCTTCCTCCCAGTGCATATTGAATGCAATATAGATTACATCATCATTTCGATTATCTTTTGTTCTCCCAGCAAACATCATGCCCAAATAATGCCCATCATTAGAATTTTCTTGCCACGGCTCCTTAGAATGTACACTAATCATCGGAAATCCCAATGAACAGACTGCTGTATCATCTCTTAGAATATCATGAGATCGTCGAAATGCTATCATCTTCTTGAAAAATTCAAATATTTCTTTATTCTTCTCTAATAAATTCCAATCTAACCAAGAAATTTTTGTATCTTGGCAATAAGCATTATTATTTCCAAATTGTGTATTACCAAATTCATCTCCTGCTAAAAACATAGGAACACCACGACTACACATTAAAGTGGCACAAGCATTTTTAATCATTTTTAGACGAAGTGCCTTAACATCTTCTCGATTGGTTTCCCCTTCTTCTCCACAATTCCAACTTAAGTTGTGATTATCACCATCCGTATTATCCCAACCATTTTTCTCATTGTGTTTCTCATTATAGCTATACAAATCATATAAGGTAAAACCATCGTGACAAGTCATAAAATTTACAGAGGCATGATGCCCTCGACCTGCACCTCCATATAAATCTAATGACCCTCCAATACGTCTAGCTGCATCATACTTTTTATGGTCATCACCTTTTAAGAAAGAGCGAATATCATCACGATATTTCCCATTCCACTCTGCCCAGCGATTCCAAGATGGAAAGCTTCCTACTTGATACAATCCACCTGCATCCCAAGCCTCTGCAATTAATTTTACATCTCCTAAGATTGCATCAAATGCAAGACTCTGTAATAGTGGTGGTTTACTCATAGGTGATCCATCTTCATTTCTTCCTAAGATACTAGCTAAGTCAAATCGGAAACCATCTACCCTATATGCAGTTACCCAATAACGTAGACATTCTATAATCATCTGTTGTACAATTGGATGATTACAATTAAGTGTATTTCCACAACCACTAAAGTTATAATAATATCCTTCTGGTGTTAGTAAGTAATAAATATTATTATCTACACCTTTAAAAGAGAAGCACGGCCCATGTTCATTACCTTCTGCTGTATGGTTAAAAACAACGTCTAGAAATACTTCAATTCCATTATCATTTAATAACTTAATGACTTTTTTTAATTCATTTCCTTCTTTATTATGTTCTACTTTAGAAGCATAACTAGTATTTGGTGCAAAGAAACTAACTGGATTATATCCCCAATAATCTAATAGGACTTCATCCTCGTGTTCTCTACGATCCCTTAATTCATCAAATTCAAAAATTGGCATTAACTCAACAGCCGTAATTCCTAATTCTTTTAAATGACTAATTTTCTCTTCAATTCCTTTAAACGTTCCTGGAAAACTTACTCCTGATGATTCATCTTTTGTAAAACCTCTAACATGCATTTCATAGATTATCAAATCTTCTACAGGCGTTAAAGGTTGCTTAATATTTCCCCAATCAAAATCATCTTTTACCACTCTAGCTTTATAATGAGACCCTTGGTCTGGTTTCTGTCCCCAATCTTTCTGTCCTGTTACTGCTTTTGCATATGGATCTAAGATAATATTATTCTTATTAAAGATTATTCCTTTTTCTGGCTCATAAGGTCCATCAAATCGATAGGCATACTCAAATTCATCAATATTCAAATCAAATATAATCATAGAAAATACATTCCCTATACGATAATTCTCTGGAAACGGAATCACTGCATAAGGATCTTCCTCATATCTTCTAAACAATAATAATTCACATGCTGTTGCATGATGTGAATGTATTGTAAAATTAACTCCAACTTGGATCGCTGTTGCTCCATTAATTTCATAAAATCCTGGTCTTACTTTATAACCCTCAATCTCATCTAATGGTATTAAATGTGCTGTTGTTTTCATTTGTCTCTCCTATTATTTCATCTTTATGTTGAAATGCATCCTTTTGAATTGTATTAAAGGAAACTATTGTTAACATTATTGTAACGATTGTAACGATAAAGAAACTTATTATATTATAATGCAAATAAACTCCTAAGTCAGTAGATGTTATACATACCGCCGTAATATTAGCTATTGCATGAAAAATAATTGGCCATAAGATAGAGTGGTATTTTTCATAAATATATGCCATAAGTACACCCATAAGAGTGGCATAGATACATTGTACTACGTTTCCATGGTATACTCCAAAAAAAAGGGAAGAAATCATTATTCCCCACTTAATATTCATATAATAACGTATTCGTCTATAAATCAAACCTCTAAATATAAATTCTTCTACAATAGGTGCTAAAATCCCTGCTACAACAATCTGTAGCCCTATAGGTGCAATAAAGATTCCTTCTGATATTTCCTCATACCCTGTAAATAATTCTTGGATACCACTTAGAGCAATCAGATTATTTAATGCAATACAAAAAGAAATTGCCAATATTGCTACCATTACAATCTGTTTCTCATTACATAATCTAAAATTTTTCCACTCTTGCCACACAACCATTTTCTTACGGTCAAAATATTTCATCATTATCATAAATGGCATAGTCACTACTAAAATTACACCTAGAATTAATAGACTATTTTCCATTACTATTCCATCTATAATTTCGTTATATAAATCCTGATCTCCAAACGATTGACGAATGGCAATCATACTAATCAATACACCAATTGGAAATTGTATTAAAAGTGTAATGATAAAATTATAAATCATTGGACTAACACAACGATACAATTTTACAAAAATATTTTCTTTTTTTATTTTACAATCTTCATTCATAAATTCAGTATACCACACATTCTAGAAATTTAAAGTACAATTTCTTATTATATAGAATATTTTCTTACTATAGGAATCCTCTAAGACTTTAATACTTAAGTTTTATGAACCTTATAAAACTTTTAAATCTAATACCACAATTTCTGGAATATTCATAAAACGATAGGGTAATTGTGTCAAGCCGATTCCTTTCGTAACATATAGATAAGTTCCTCGAATGGAGTCTAACTCATATATTCCTTTCCTATATTTCTTTGCGCCTTTTGGTAGAAATTGCTCTGTGATTTTCGGTATATATACCTGTCCACCATGCGAATGACCTGCCAGAAGTAGATCAATTTTACTTAAATCCATTTCATCGCTAGCATCTGGTTCATGAAGCACAACAAGATTATAACGATCCTCTTCTAAGGTATCTGTATTAAAATTAGGACTTCCTAATAAATAATCATCTAATCCTCGAATACACAAATTGTACTCATCTACTATAAAATCTTCATTGGTTAATAATAGAAATCCTCCATCTTCCATTACTTCTTCATATACTTTATAGCTTCCACCTTTATCATGATTTCCCCAAATAGCAATTTTACCTTCTTTTGCTTCTATACCATTTAATTGTTCCTTTATATATTCTATATTAATAAGTGCTTGATCTTCTTGATAAGAATCAAAGAAATCCCCCGCAAAAATGACAAAATCTGCTTCTACCTTATTAATTGTATCCACTATATGTTCCATATGGTCTTCACCATATAAACTACCAAAATGAGTATCTGCAAATAATACTACTTTCAAATCTTTTATTAGAGAGTTCACTTCTATTTCTTCGTATACGGTTACTAATAAATTGGGTTCTATGTAACGTGCATATACATATAGCATACCCACGCATAAGATCAATATACTTCCTAGATTTATAATTAATTTTATCAAACGTATCATTTTAATTCTCTACCACCTACTTTACTTGATTATTTTATCATATCACATTTTCTTGAATAATATTAATCTATTTACTTAATATTTTATTAAATTTTTGTTAGTGCAAATAGAATAATCAAGATTCCTCCTATTAAGGTATAGTCCATCTCTGTCTTTTTTGCCACTATTCTCCCTACTAATCCCCCAATACAAATAGTAACCACTCCTATTAAAAAGGACAATAATCCTGCTATGAGAATGCTTACATTTAATAAAGCTGCACCAATCCCTATACTCATACCATCCATTGAGATAGAAATTGCAATTCCAATAGCTTCTTTCGGCGAGATAATCTGATCATGATTTTCATCAGCATTCTCTATAGTAGACTTCTTAATTCCTTCTATACATTTCATCATACCGATTATGCATATAATGATAAATGATAAATACCTTGTAAAGTCTTCTGGTATAAATTGTTTACAAAAAACTCCTGTAATCATAGACATCATTAAAACTATTGTTCCCGTACCATTGATAATTAGATTAGAAAGCAATGGTATTTTAATCTTTTGGCTACCATATACTAGACTAATAGCAAAAGTATCAATAGTTAATGCTAATACAAATAATAGTTCGTCAAAACTACTCCATAATAAAGCAGGCAACTACCTCCCCCCTTTCTAACATATTATATGTCAAAAAAGAAGTCCTAGTTCCCTGCTCCTTACACACTCTATTTGCTTATTATAAAAATATAATATATAATAAAGTAATCATTAATCCAATACAAAACATTAACAGACCAAATGATAAACTTCGGCTAATCAAAATATTTCGCTCTAATAATCTCAAACGAAACATTGCTAACTTATGTTCATACGACACTCTTCGCTTACTTCGATGGTGAGTTATACTTTGGTGAAACGCAAGACTCCCATCTAATGCACTTCCAATAAAATGAGTCAGCATACTTCCTTCTTCTAATTCATATGGTAATATTTTATCCTTATAAATTGTTTTACGTAATACCACTACAATTACGTCTACTAAACTATCTGCTACCCTTGCAATTACTACAAATACAAATGGTATCGCATAGAATATTATAGGTCTATAAATTAATAATTCTAAATCTAACACCTTAGGCCACATTTCCTTATATACGACCGCTTCTTTAAATTGTAATCTTCGAACAATAAAGATATAAATCACTACCCCAATTCCAATACTTATTAAAGATCCTTTTAAATTCGTCCATGTAAAATAGTGAAGATCATGGTCTAATCCACTCACTCGGAAAAATCCTTCTCCTCCATCTAGTATTGGATCCACTACATTCGTTGGGAATAGACCAAAGATTAATACTATAACAGCACCTGTCAAATAAGACACAGCAGTAATGGGCGTCATGTAGTTCTTTTTATTGTCATACTCTTCTTGTATCTTAGAATTCTCATTTTTCTCCCAAAAAATCGCGATATAAATCTTTAAGATATATGCAAGAGTTAAACCACCCGAAAATAAGAACAGCCATTCTACTAATTGTATCGTAGAGTTATGAGATAAGTGGTAGTATTCCACAACACTTTCATGCAAAAGTGTTTTACTTATATATCCACTCAACATAGGAATTCCTGTTATTCCCATACCTGCCATTAAGAATCCAAAGTGTAATAGTTTCTTTCCTCGACCAAAACCTTTTAATTCATTTAGATCTCCTTTATGAGTGTTCATAATCATGATTCCCGCAAAAGTAAATAAAATCAGCTTAAAGAAGGAATGATTAATCATATGCATATAAATCCCTCTTGCAGCAATGGTATTATGTTCCACTCCTAGTAAGGTTAACATAGCAATTCCAACACTAATAAAGCCAATCTGCGACATAGAGGAACAAGCTAGTATTCTCTTTACATTGATTGCACACAAGCCTAGTACTGCTCCTAAAACCATCGTAACTGTCGCAAAAAATAAGATTAAAGTAGAAAATGTTTCTGTATAAACAAATATATTAATAGTAACAAGAATCATTCCAAAAACACCTGTTTTTGTCAATGCTCCCGAAAGTAAAGCACTAGCTGGAGCTGGCGCTACAGGATGAGCTTGTGGTAGCCATATATGTAGTGGAAATAGTCCCGCTTTAGCTGCAAAACCTATTGCAATACAAGCTCCAGCTGTTGCTAATTGTCCACGCTGAGATGTTGCTGGTACAGCAGTAGGCAGGTAGATATAATCGAGTGTACCTGTTGCATTTTGCAATAACATTAGACCTGTTAATAAGACTAGTCCACTTGCTACTGCTATTGTTAAATAAGTACCACCCGCCTTAATAGATTCATCTTTCTCATCATGAATTACCCAAATATAAGAGGAAAAGGACATAATCTCAAAACATAGGAAAGTAGTATATAAATCTGCTGATAAAAATACACCTATAGTAGAAATATACGTAATTACAGTAAATACATAATATCTTGTACGGTCTCTATACCCTTTAAAATATTCTAAAGAGAATAAAAAGCTCATAAACCACATAAATGTTAATATATAAACATATGTCATACGAAAATCATCAATAGTAAAAGAAATACCTCGTCCTAATATATTATTAATAAATATAGAATTAAGTCCACTATCATTAATTAAATTACCAAATGCTGATGTAATACCCTGATTCATGTCTTTGTCCTTTCTTTATTACTACTTGATTCCAAGAGCCACTTGTGTTAAATATTCAATAGTCCCTTGCATATTCGCACTACATACAATGATTAGCAATGTAAATATAACTAAGGGAATTAACATATGCCAATTAGGATCTTTTACATCTTCACTTATCATTGTATCCTCTTCACTTTGAAAAAAGAATCGCAGTACAATAGTTAATAAGTAAATAGCTGTTAATAATGCTGAAGTTAATAATGCTCCAATTCCCCAATACGCTAATGTATTCTTACTAAGAACAGCTGCCATTGCAATATTCCATTTACTTACAAAAATAGGTAATAAGGGAATCCCCATTAACGAGAAGCTAGCCAAAGTAAATATACTACATACAATCGGCATCCTCTTTCCTAACCCATTCACCTCATGTATATAATTCTTTCCCGATTGATGCATAATACTTCCCACACATAAAAACGCAATAATCTTAGAAAAAGCATGTGCAACCATATGAAGCATAGCTCCTGTGAATCCTTGAGCCGTCATAATGGAAATTCCAAATAAAATATAAGATAAATTACTAATAGTCGAATAAGCTAGACGACGTTTTAAATGTGTCTCTTTAATTGCCATACTACATCCATATAAAATAGTAATAATGGACATAAACATAACAAATTGTTGTGCCCAAGTACCTCTTAAGAAATTGGCACCAAAGCTATAGTAAGTAACGCGCATAATAGCAAAAACACCTGCCTTTACCACCGCTACTGCATGAAGTAATGCTGTAACTGGTGTAGCCGCAACCCCTGCTTCTGGCAACCACGCATTTAACGGAAATATCGCTGCCTTTACTCCAAATCCCATAAAAGTAATTACATATACGAAATAAAGAGAGTTGATAATTCCATCATCGTATGCAAAACGTTCTAATACACCACCATACGTAAAGTTAGCTGTTTGTCCATAGATAATAAAGAATAGTACCCCTATAAATGCAAATGCCGCTCCCCCTAAGGAATAATACAAATACTTTCTACTTGCTAAAATAGCTCCTCTATTCAACTTCTGTAAAATTAATGGAACAGTGGAAAGAGTCAGTAGTTCATAATAAAAATACATGGTAATCAAGTTAGCTGCCATTGCTACACCTAGAGTGACACCATATGTAATTAGATAAAAGGAGAAGAAAATCTTCTCATATTCTTCTTTACGCATATACTCAATAGAATATAATGTGGCAAAGGGCCATAATAAAGCAATTAGTCCCGCAAATAAAGAACCCAACCCATCTATACGAAAAGCAATAGATAGATTCCCTGTGAATTGAACAGCCTCAACTACTTCATTAGTAGAATTAAACAGAATATAAAATACCACCAACGAATTAAGAACAGTAGCACCTTCTACATAAAACATACGATGTGATCTATTCTTAATCGGAACTATCAATAACATAGTACCTACACTTATTGGAAATAAGATAACACCCAAGATTAATATCGCGTATAAATCCATTTTTTACTCCTCCTTACACTAACATTGATGCAATTTTTGTAAAATAAGAAATTGCAAAGTTAGGGAAAATTCCAATTACAATAATAATAATGGTTAAAATCACTAATGGTAAAATCAAACATATATTTCTATCATGATGGTTCTTTCCTATTCTTGTATAAGAAGGTCCCGGGAAAAATCCTTTCACAGCAACAGGCAATAAATATCCTGCTGTTAACAAGGCACTGGCCATAAGTGACATGGCTCCAAATGTGGATAATCCATATGCAATCCCCTCGCTTAGACCTGCTATAGCTAAATACCATTTCGTAATAAATCCACTTGTTAATGGAATTCCCACTAATGCCAAAGAAGCTATTGTATAGCAAGTCATTGTAAATGGCATTTCTTTACCAATTCCAACTAATTCATCTACATAGGATTTACCTCTTACGTGCAGTATCGAACCTGCCGAGAGGAATAACGTAGATTTAACACACGCATGAGAGATTAATTGTAATAATGCTCCTATTAATCCTACTGGAGATAGTAGTGCAAGCCCAAATAAAATATATGATACTTGGCTAATAGACGAATATGCCAACCGTTTCTTTAATATTTTTTCACGGTATGCTAACATGGAGCCCATCAATAACGTAAATATAGATAATGTTAGAAACAAATATTGTACCCACGTTCCTCGAATAAAGTCAGGTCCAACTATGTAATAAATAACTCGAATAATTCCATGAATACCTGTTTTTGTAATAATAGCTGAAAGCACTGCTGATGCTGGAGCTGGAGCAACTGGATGTGCTGCCCATAACCAAGAGTGGAATGGAAACATCCCCGCTTTAATAGTAAAGCCACATATCATTAAGAATACCGCAAATAATACAACATCTTTTTGATCACCCATTGCATTAACAGAAACAGAATTACCTGCCATAAACTCCATAGCAGAACTATATTCATATGTAAAATATACACCGTATAATAGCATATATGCACCCAGAAAAGAGAAGAACATATATTTTAGTGCTGCCATTTTCGCTTCTTTCGTTCTCTTAAATAAAACAAGTGGTACAGAGATTAATGTTAATAATTCATAAAAGATATAAAATGTTACAATATTTCCAGCATAATGGCTACCAATCAAGAATCCATATAGAATTAAATAATATCCATAGAATTCATTCTTATGTTTTTCCTGGCTTAAGTAACCGATTCCATAAATACCCACTACAATCCACACCACAGTAACAAATATAGAATATACTTTTCCTACCTCATCTAACTTAAAGTAAACTGGAATACCTTTCATTAGCTCAAATAAGGTGATTGTTAGATAATCATCTCCTAACAAATTCATCGCTATACAACACGCAGAAATTGCAAGTACCGACATAACATAACAATACATATACAAGGGAATCAATTTATTCTTCATTATTAATAAAGCAACTCCTGCAATAACTGGCAAAAATATTGGTACTACTAATAAATTATCGTACATAATTTTCTCCTTTATATAAAATGTACCAACCCAAGTTCTATCATATCCACAAGTGGTTGTGATAACATACCAACTGCAAAGTTTAATACTACAAATAACAGTAATCCTATTGAATTTAACTTTTGTAACCCAAATAAAATATTGGGATAGTCTGTTTTTACAGGTGTATAAATGCGAATAACCGTCTTCATAAAGTATACTGCATTATAAATAGTACTAGTTGCGATAAATATTAAGGTAATAATCATTTTCTCATTAGAAAAAATAGCAGCTTGTGAGAACAATAATTTAGAAATAAATCCACTTAATGTTGGAATACCAACCATAGATAATGCACCTACCATAAAAGCTAGACCTGCAATTTTATTACGAAATCCAGCACCCGTTAAATCAAAAAAACGTCTACTATATCCCGAAACATCTGTTAACCCCATTACAGCAATAAATAATAAAGATTTGGTAATACCATGAGTAATAATATGAAATATACTAGCAACCATCCCTGCTGTAGAGCCAAGGCCAAATCCCATATAAATATATCCAATCTGAGCAACCGATGAATAAGCAACCATACGACGTATATCATTTTCTTGCATAGCATTTACGGATCCTCTAATCATCCCCAACAATCCGAATACAAATAAAATATTAAACATACCACTTTCATACATTACATCTATTCCTACTGTACGATAGAAAATTTTAATCAATAGAAACAGATAACCTTTTGATACGAGACTTGATAAGATTGCCGAAGAACATACCGTGGAATATCCATAAGCGTCTGGTAGCCATGAATGAAATGGGTACAACGCCGTTTTAATAGCAATCCCAATCGTCATACAAGCAATTGATACCATAACAGGAACCGAATATGTACCATCTGCCATTAGTAATGCAACATCTACTCTTATATTAGACATTAATAGATGCCCAGTACAAGCATACATCATACTAATACCTAATAAAAACAAACCAGAACCTAATAAACTCATAATCATATATCGAATAGCAGCCTCAATTGTCTTACCATTCATACGAATCATAATTAGCCCACAGGAAGCAATTGTATTTATTTCTACAAATACATAAGCTGTAAATAAATCGTTTGTATAGATTAGTGCTAGTAATGAACTCATTAAAAGTTGTACAATTACATAATAAAGTGGCTGACGTTTCTCTTCAATCTCTCTTTCTAAGTACACTCTACCACCAATTAGGGAGAAGAACATTATTACACAGAAAATCATCGCCATTAATGCTTCTAATACAGATGCTCTTAGTTCATTTCCCCAAGGAGCTGGGAAGTTACCCATCTGATATATAATAGTAGCCTGCGTATTAGCAGTATCAAAAAACAACGCAGCTGACATAAGCGTTACAATAAATAACGTAATATTACAGACATGCTTAGCAACTTTACCATGTAAGACAGATGTAATTACGCCAGAAGCCATACATAATACAATTGTAAAGAATGGAAAGTTATGTACAAAAGCCATTTATTTTTCCTCCATTTTAATCATTGTAGATATTTCATCTAAGTCTAATGTATGGTATTTCTCGTACATACAAATTGTTAATGCTAACATAAGTCCTGTAACCGATACACCTACTACGATACCTGTTAATACTAATCCACTTGGTACAGGATTAATATAATACTCTGCACCTTCAATTCCATCCACCGTAATAGGTGGAAGACGATTAGCAATATATCCTCTCAATGCCAAGAAGAGATATACAGAGGTATCCATAATATTTAATCCAATGATCTTCTTAATCATATTCTGTTGTAACAGTAAGTTGGCAAATCCAATAACAAATAATAACATAGCTACTATTACTGCATAATTGGTTGATAAATGTTGTCCAAACATTATAGTCCTCCTTTACGAAAGTATGCGTAGAATGCGTACATTGTACACGCCACTTCTATTCCCACTAAAATGTTTATAGGTAAAATAATTCCTGCACTTAAAATGCTTCCTGGTGTACCTAACGGTACATCCCACGGAATATTATTTGCACCTGTATAAAAGTATATACACATCAAGATTGTATATACCATTACTGCTGTAATCTTTACCGTCTTATACATATGTGTATCAAAGAAT
>JAWXVF010000228.1:0-2763 GCA_044425555.1 Eubacteriales bacterium | reverse complement strand
AAACATTTTTTCTTATTATTAGTACCATTGCTAGCAACGTAAGAAATAACACTACAACTACTCCAGTAAAATTATACGGTGTCATACCTAAAAATTCTTCTCCATATTGCGCACTAAGCGTTATTGCAATTCGCACTGCCCATACAATAGCTATAAAAAAAACAATCATATATCTAATTAAATTCGCCATTTTTTCCTCCTTATATTTTCTACAAAAAAAAGTTGGATATAAGAGTAACATTTTTGTTTCTTCTATTCCCAACTTAAATTTTATTAATCAGCAAAATCAAAATCATCTTTATATTTATCTTTAAACATTTCAAATACTTTGTTTAAAATATCTTCATCTTCAACACTTACATATGATTCTTCTTCTGAATCATCATCAGTATCTTCAATTTTTAATATAACAACTTCTCCTTCGTCTTCTTCTCCTTCTTCGTTTATAGGTAATAGAACAACATATCTTTCTTCATCTAATTCTATTAAATCTAAAAATTCAAAGTTTACTTCTTCTCCATCCTCATTGTTTAATACTATTATATTATCTAATTCTTCTCCGTCAAATTTTTCTTCCATTATAAATTCCCCTCTCAAAATCTGTATTATTGCTTTATATGCACTATAATATACTATTTTGCATCATTTTGCAATATATTTTTTAATTTATTTACATATTTCTCTAAAATATATTCTGCAGATATCGTATCTACTATATTTCTTTTCTGTCTTTTATTTACATCTAAGTAATTCATTGTCTTATGAGCAGCTACTGTTGTAAGCCTTTCATCTACCTCAACTATTTCATATCCATTATATTTGCACTTTAATTTATGAATAAATTCCTTAGTTATTTCGCATCTTTTAGACATTGTTCCATCCATGTTGTATGGCATTCCTACAACCAGTGTATCAACGTCATACGTAGCTAATATTTCATCCATTCTTTTTAGCACAACTTTATCAGAATCATTTCTTTTTATAGATTCTAAACCTTGAATAGTAATATTCAAGGCATCTGTTATCGCAATTCCTACTCTTGCTTCACCATAATCTATACCTAATTTTCTTTTTTTACTCACTGATTCCAATGTACTTCTTCACCATTTCTTCCAATAATTCATCTCTTTCAATCTTCATCATTTTATTTCTAGCATCATTATAACTAGTTATATATGTAGGATCTCCCGATAGTATATAACCTACCATCTGATTTATTGGATTATAGCCTTTTTCTTTCAGCGCCTCATATGTTTCTTTTAAAACAGCTTGTGTTTTACAATTTTTTTCGCGCTCAACTTGAAAACTCATAGTTTTGTTCATGTCCATCTTACTCACTCCTTTTACAGTAATATTATTTACTACTTATATGTATACTATACATTTTATATACTTGTAATGTTACTTTCATCTATTTTTGCATTATCCAAGTATTCTTCTTCTTTTTTTAGTATTTCTTCAATTCCTGTTCCTTTATAGTATGTAGACATTACGAAATTTAATCTTATTCTAGCTTTTTTCCCTCCGTCAGTAGGACCATTTGGATCTACTAACTCTAAGTTTTCTATCTTAGTTTTGATATTTTTTAAAAAGTTAGGCACTCCTGATATATCAACACCAGGAAATCCTAAAACAAACTTAGGTCCCATATGCCTTACAAATATGTAATTCGGTGTTATATTTTCTTTAATTATCCTTGCAACTTCTTTTACCATAAGATTTCCTAATTCTCTAGAAAAAATTTTATTAGATTGCTCTAAATTTGTAATTTTCAGCATAACTAATGATGATGTAGGGAATTTTTCCAACTTACGTCTTCCTTCACCATACATATAGGCTTCTGAGTTAAGATTTGTCATCTTATCTTCTCTAACAATACCTTCTACTATTTTTTGATATTCAATTGATTTTAATACAGATATAACATTGTCTTTAATAACTTCTAATATCGTTGTATCAACATTGTCAAAATCATGCATTACACCACTTTCAATTATCCAGTATCCTATGTATACATTGGTAATATATAGTGGAAAAAATAATGCCGACTTAGCCCTTCCCAATTCTGTTTGCTGGTATGGTAGTTTTTCACTATCATTATTAACAGTAACATATTTAGGTGTTGCACCTGATATACTATCTTGAAATAATTCTACTTCATTTAACTTACTAAGAGTTTCCCAATGTTTTTTATCAACATTCGATGCCTTTATTTCGTATTCTGCTCCATTGAAGATAACAATTGTTGAATATTTTATATCATATTTTTCAATTAGTAGATTGTTTATTTTCTTAATTTTTTGATCTACAGTTTCATCTTCTCCAATTGTATTTATAAATTCTTGAACAACTTGAAGATTTGTGATTCGTTGATTGATACTTTTAAATTTCTTTATCTTCTTGTTAATTGACATGTTATAGAATATCAACGCTACTACTGCTACTATAAGAATTATCATAGCTACTATCATTATTACTGGTACTGACACTGCATTTCCTCCTCAAATTCTTATGACATATATACAAATAGCACCTACATGCCATTTGTATACTTTTTGCTTTTAGCAAACAATCCCCCTGTGTCTCAGGGTTTTAATAGTTTTGTTTCATCTGGTTTAACGTGTTATCCATATTGTTTGTGAATTGATTTTTTCTTTTAGAAACATTCGCTGGTAAATTTGTATTGTTTCTTGAAGTCGAATAAATCATTTCTGATAACTGATTTAATGTATTTAAGAATAATTTAGGATATCCTTTTTGAGT
>JAWXVF010000227.1:0-2770 GCA_044425555.1 Eubacteriales bacterium | reverse complement strand
TAGTGGAAGAACTATATTAGTGTTTTGAATGTAATTGAATATAGATTAGGAGATTAAATGATAATAAATAAAATTGGACTAATAGGGTTAGGCGTAATAGGTTCACCAATAGCTCATAAATTATGGCTAAAATATAAAGATGATTTTTGCGTTTTAGCAAGTGGTGAAATAAAAGAATATTTAACATCATCAGATATATTTATAAATGATGAAATATTTGCTCCTAAAATTATTTCAGATAAGCATGAATTGGGTTGTGAGTTGGATTTGGTGATTGTTTGTGTTAAAAATTATCACCTTGAAAGTGTTGTTGATGATATAAATAATGTTGTAGGTGTAAATACTATAATACTCCCACTACAAAATGGTGTATATGCCTATGATTTTTTTAAAGAGAAATTTCATAATAATATAGTTTTGCATGGGTATATGCAAGGGCCTAACACTGAAGTTAATGGATTAAATATCAATTATAAAAATTCTGGAGAAATACATTTAGGTAGTAATGTTAATCCAGGAATGGCGATAGATGTATATAATGTTTTGCATGTATCAAAATTTCCAGTAAAATATGAAAATGATATACTTCATATGGTTTGGAAAAAATGGATGTTGAATGTCGCGGGTAACAGCGTAACAGCGCTGACAGGTGCTGATTACAGCATGTTTAAAGAATCAAAAGAGCTAGTTTCAATTTGTCGTCAAGCAATGGAAGAATTTTTATTAGTGGCAGATGCTAGTGGGGTGGACTTGTCAGAAGATGATATCGAAGATATTGTGCTTTACTATACTACGTATAGTGGTAATAAAAAGACATCTATGTTAGAAGATATTGTAAATAGACGAAGAACAGAGAATGAATATTTGGCTGGATATGCGGTGGATATCGCATATAAATATAATATAAAAATTCCTATAATAGAATCTTTATATAAATTAATAACAATTAAAGAGGTTGTAAGTTAAAATAGTCAGTAACTATGAAGTGGTTAAGAGGAGTAAAAAATGAAGGCAGCTATAAAAAGAATGACATTTTGGATAAAGGACATACTGCATAATCGAAGTTTAATTTATAGTCAATACAAAGAAGTTCTTAAAATAAATTCGATGGCAGATAATGATTTTCAAAGTGCGAAATTATACGAGATTAAAGAGTTTGCAATAAATAACACTGAATTTTATAAGGACTATACTGTAGAATCGCAATTCCCAATAATGACTAAAATTGATTATATTGCTAATAAGGAAAGGATTCAATCACAAAAATATCAAGGCAAGTCAGATAATCATTTATCGTCTACTAGTGGATCTACAGGCATCCCGTTTTCTGTATTGCAGAATTATGAAAAACGATGTAGAACTATTGCGGATTTAAAGGCTTTTGGCGTGATGGGGGGGTATAAATCGCATCAGAAAATGGTTTGTTTTAGAGCATATAATGGGAAATGTTTAGATAGAAAAATTGATAGAATGGATAATATTTGGAGAATAGATGTTTCGAATTTAAAAGATGCAAAAATGAAAGATATGGTTAAAGAAATAGAAAAACAAAAGCCAGTGATGATATTGTCCTATGTATCCGCATTAGAAACTTTTGTTAATTATATTATCAAAAACAATATTGATATTAAACATGATAAATTAAAAAGCATAATGACAGTTTCTGAAGGGCTATCAGATATTAGTAAAGATAGAATTAGTTCTGCGTTTATGAATATCCCTGTATATGAGAGATATTCAAATATGGAGATGGGAATTATAGCACAAAAAGATAAAACTGATTTTTTTAAAATTAATTGTGCTAGTTATGCAGTGGAAATACTAAAATTAGATGTTGATGAAAAGGCTGATAGTGGTACAGTAGGGAGAATTGTTGTTACAGATTTATTTAATAAGGCGTTTCCAATGATTAGATATGATACGGGTGATTTAGGAATAATGACAATTATTAATAATATACCATATATTGAAAAAATATACGGTAGAAGACTCGATGTAATTTTTAACACTTCGGGAGAATTATTAAATCCACATGCAATTACTAGGGTGTTATATGGTGTAAGTGGCGTGCTTCAGTGGCAATTTATTCAAAAAAATAAATGTAAATACGAATTAAGATATGTGTGTGCAGGTTTAATAAGTGTCGATTTAGATAATTTAAGAATACGAATAAAAAGTCAAGTGGGGAATGATGCAGTAATAGAATTTATGAAAATCGATGCAATCCCAGAGGGAAATTCATATAAAAGGAAACCAATAATTAACGAGTGGAAGAAAAATTAAAAGTATTTGCACGTATATTGGTATATGGATAGATACACTATTGTTAGATAAGTAAGATATAGTCAATTGCAAATTTAATGGATGCGAAGGTGATGCAATGTTTCAAAAAATGAATGATTCTGGAATTGATAGCAATGCTAAAATTTATGATGATGTAAAAATTTACAATTCGACCTTGAGGAGCAATTCAGTTCTAGCAGATCGTTGTGATATAAATAATGTAATTATGAATGAATTTTCTGAATTTGGTAGGAGCAGTTTGGTTAGAGACACTATCATAGGAAAAGGATCGTATACTGGTAGTAATGCAATTATACTAAAAGCTGTGATTGGAAAGTACTGCAGTATGTCTTGGAACATTTCTATTGGGGGGGGGAATCATTCATTTGAATCTGCAAGCATGTATAGTATATATTGGTGGAATAGAGTTTTTGATAGAAATATACAAAGACATAAAGCGTTGAACATTACATATATTGGTAATGAT
>JAWXVF010000226.1:0-2772 GCA_044425555.1 Eubacteriales bacterium | reverse complement strand
TTCTTTTTAAGGTCTTGATGAATCGCCTTAAGTACCTCTTTGCTACATTGCAAGAATTCATTTTGCTTTTTGAGGAATTGGCGAATCACCTCAAATATCCCTATATAAAATCCAATTTCCATAATATATATACCATATATATACAACAAACCTACTATTACGATAACTGAAATAAATGTTACTCCTTGCGAAATAAAGTTGATTACCGTTATTACCTCAATCGTAATAATTGTTATACCATACATCACCCAGCACCAATACGAGCCACTTCTTGCACAATATCTTACTAGATGAAAGATTACATACCATATAACAGCCAATACAAAACACCCTAAACGTGGCTTAAAAAGCTTATTGTTATCCTCAAACATCGTATCTGCTAAATAAGCAATCATTTTATTACTAAGTACACACCATATCACTCCATATGTAATAGACAATATCTTATGTTTCCATACCATTCTCTTCTCCTCCTACGTTTCTTCTTCCAAGCAGTCACCCACAACAATTGTAGATAGTCACTCTCATCTCTTCTATTAATCGTCTCGTCTCTTCTACTCTACTACAATAACTCTCTATGGCAGCTCCTCCTAATACTTCCTCCATATTCTTCCTTAGCAATTCTAATTCTTCTTCCATTACTTCTAATTCTCTTCCCACCTTTTGCTGTGCTTGTAATACGACCTCTAATCTCTCATATTCGTAAACAGCTCTCTCTATAATAGGTGGTGCTTGTTCCATAATCCTCTCTTGATTAGCTCTATATTGTTCAATCTTTTCTATAGCTTGTGCTAGATTGTCTAGATACCCTTCTATGCACTCCCCTAATGTTGATAAAGCTTCTCCATATTCCTTTGGTATATACTTATCTACCCTTCCCATATCCTTTCTTGTTACCACTATTTCAAAATCCTTTCGTTCAATATCAGTTCTCGATAATTCCTTTCCTCTTTCTCTCTCTACTTTCATTCTCCATGCATTCACTTCTTCCACTTGATCAAAAGTCCTACGTACATATATAGATAACGTTCGCATCATTTCTTCCCAATAGATTAATACCTTATCTATTAATACCTGGCTATTCTCTCCTATTTGTTGTTCGTACGCTCCTTGTATCGTCTTCCTATCTGCAAAGATACTACTATTTAAAATATTCAATTCTCCTATACTATGTACTTCACTTGTATCTTTCTTCATTAGATTCTGTAGCAGTTGGTTCGCTATCTCTTGATCCACACTGGCAAAATTCTCTCCAATCTCTAAAGCACCTCTTGCTAATTCTTCCAATCGTTCTTCTAACAATTCTATGTTTTCTCTCTGTACTTCTAATAACTCTTCCATTCCATCTGGTATTCCATCTAGACAATTGATTCGATTCCCTATTCCTAAGAAACATGCTTCTGATTCTTCTAGCCACATATTTGCTTGATTTACTAACTCTTCTCCTACCGTTACTTCTGTTTGATATAATCCTGTTTTCACTCCCTCTAATCGGCTAGTTCCTGCTAATATATTCAGTTGTACCATAGCATCTCCTAACCCTTGAAAGATTGGGACCATACTTCCAATATGCAATGAGTCGTACCCATCTACATACCACTCTGAGTTGGAATACGAGTATTCATGTTCTAGCTGACTCAACACACCCACTCCACTCAACTCACCAATTTCTGATATGCTTTGATAAGCATCTTCTTCAAACACTTCAAATGCCACTTGTAATCCATCTAACATATTTTGAAAGCCACTAGAATCTAGTGCCTCCTTCAATTCTTCCTTTAACCTGTTACTACGTCCTTCCTTACTTCGCTGTACTTCTTGATTGTTCTGAATACAAATATCTAACATACTTCCCATCCACACAAGAGTATCTCCTACTCTTCTATGTAAGTTAGTCGCCACATTCTCCAAATGCTCTGGTTGAATGTTCACGACTTTGGTATTACCTGTTGAAAAGAACATTCCCACTTCCTTCTGTAGTAAGTTATGGGGTAATGCCATTCTTCTATCTAGTAATTGTTGTATGTCTTTCTTTAACAGTGCATTTCTGTACGCTTCTCTCTTCTCTTGTAATGTTTCATCGATCCATACTTGTATGTGTGGATCAGAGAATTCTGCAATTCCATGTTCTCCTCCATTGTTTAATAATACTTCTTCTCCCCAGTATTCTCCGTTTAACGACTTCGCTATCTTATTTAAAAAATCTTCATCTGTTACAAAACGTACGATTAATCCTTCATACTTTTTATAACTCTTAGAAAGCCCTTCTCCTCTCAACATCTTTTCCACCATTGTACTTACACAATATGTAGTCATTAATACTTGATTCCTTATTTTGGCTGGACGAATGATAGGAGAAAGTTCATTGAAAAGATTAGCTTTGACATACTCGTCCCATGTAATGTCTATTGTAACAGGTGCTCCATTATAGGTAACAATCTCTGGTACGTTAGTAGCAACCCCTACAATCACTGCCATGGCTCCTCCTAAGGAGTGCCCCACTATTTGTTGTACTACTTTACCTTCCTGTTGTAAGGATTCTACAAAGTCAATTGCACTTTCTATCTCTGGTACATCTCCTTGCAATAACCTTCCATCTGGAATTTTCGCATCCGTTATAACATCCTTCCAGAAGGTTTCATCCTCCCCTCTTCTATTGGTTCCTGCAAATCCTACGATAATCTCACCTGTTCTCGTATCCCTAAAGGCACATCCACTTGCTCCCGAATCATCCACAAAAGCATCTACGTATTCTAAGGTGTCTGGGAAGCT
>JAWXVF010000225.1:0-2797 GCA_044425555.1 Eubacteriales bacterium | reverse complement strand
GTTATCAATATCAGTAAATATCTCGAACATACATTGTGCAAAAAGCGCCTTATCATGTCCAGTTCCCCCTACAAGATAAATATGATGAAGCAGTTGATTGTGCATAGTTTCTACACGATGTTCATAAGTATCAAATTTATTCATATTTAAAAGAGCCTGACGAACTCCTTCACCAAGATTTTTTAAGATTTTTAATGGATTCAGAAATTGTATGAGCTTCACGCTGTTAGATAAGAAAAAAAACAAAGCTCCAGCTGTAACAACATATAATAATATTGTCAAAATAACATTTCCTGTAGCAAGCAAAGTGACAAGGCTTAGCGATAGGCAAGATATGATTATTGCTAGAATCACATAGCGTATGTAATCAAATAGTGCTACTGCACTCACCCTCTCTTTCTCTTTACAAACTTCATCAACGATTTCCATCTTATCCATGGCGAGAAGAGCATTGTCCCATCTTGATTTTAATTTATCCCGATCTGAAGACATTTGAAACATTTTTTCATTTGTCTTTTTAACATTACCTTTCGTTTCAATGGGATAGCATATTGCTGTAAGACGGTTAATGCCACTTTCTATAGAATCAATCTCATAATGCAAACCTAGAAAATTCTCCATACGCCGAGTCAACATTTCCATATCTTGGTTTTCATCACTCTGATTCTGCAACTGATTAGTCCGCTCACATTCCTTTACCATATTTTCTGGAATCACACACACAAGATGCCAAATGTTACTAGATTTGTTTAGATTTTTAGCATAGGTTCTAATGGCACGACCTCTCATTTGATTGCTCAGCATGAAGCTTCCAACAAAACTTGCAAGAATTAAGGAATTGACACACGGAGAGTCCCACCCTTCTCCTAATAAAGATTTCGTACCAATTAGCACCTCCATATGACCCTCTTCAAATAATTGGGTTATAACACCAGTTAAGAAATGGCGATTGCCTCGCGCCTCTATTTCCACATATTCTTGCTCAGATAAATCCCCGATTGCCTTAAACGAAATATCTGATGGATTCTGAACTAGTTCTAACAATCGTGATTTAGCACTTGAAGGGATAATGGCAATACTACCACATAAAACACCTAGTTTCAGCTCAGTTTTCTGTTCTTGATTCTCTCTTCGAAGTAATTCAAAATAGGGGATTACACCTAGGGCATGTACATCTAGATTATGATTTCCAACAGCAGGCTTATAATCTTTTTTGATATAATCGCAAAGAATTAATAATCGTAACTCCTCTCCCATACTTTTATATTCGTTAAATGTAATCGCTCTAATACTTTCACATTTTCCAATCGAACTAACAAGATCTTTTTTTAGACTTTGTTTCAGTTGAAGAATGACTTTTCTTTTTTCTATTAAACCACGGAGTTTTAACTCGTGATGATATTTTGCAATCGTATCTTCCTCTATCAAATAGGAGTCGCAATCATTGTACAAGACACCTTGTAATAGAATCTCAAACCATTTAGGAGAAGGCTTTTCTAATCGCGTATACCCTAATAGTTCTTTGAAATTTCCAGAGATCTTATTTCCTGTGGCATTTAAATAGATTAAGATAGATGATAAATAGGTAGGATCTTCTAAAAGCTTATCATAGTCTGCATCCGTTTTAAGGCAAGTATGGGATAAAATTATCGTTTGAAACTCATTATCTTTTAATAGGAAATCGCAATATTCATCTCTTCTGTCTATAAACTCTTTAATTTTATCAAGTTCCTCTTTCGTTGGATAATTAAAGTAAACGTAATCTTGATGGGGACATAGATTCGAATCCTTCACTAGTTCAGGAACACTAATTTCTTCATCAATTTCACCGCATACCTTCCTATACCGCGTCCATAATTCCGGTGTTGAATCATAAGGTGGCGTAGCAGTAAGAGCAATTGTATACGCAAGGGATGTTTCTTTTTGGAACTTCTCTAGAGCCTTCCACCATTCATTCCGTAAATGATGGCACTCATCTAAACAGATCGTTTTAACCTTATGTTTTTTGATTGCTGCAACTAGATCAAACGCTTCATAATCAACGCTTTCTTCTATCTTAGTATCATCATCGACTTCATCACAAAGTTGACCTTTGTATCTAGTCATGGCACTATGGATTGCTTGATAAGTAGACACCGTGATTAATTTCATATTTTTTAAATCTTGTGAAAGTACGTCGTCGCTTTTAATCCCTTCTAATAAGAAGGCTTCTTCAATTCGTGCTATCCACTGTTCACGAATGGTTATAGAAGGCGTTAATACTATACAAGGCTCATCTAGTAAACGTATTAATTCAATTCCAAGAGTTGTTTTCCCCGAACCAGGTGCAGCTACAATATGGACTTTTCCATCTTTTTTATAATCATAGAAACGCGATAAGACACGATCTTGATAAGTTCTCCAAGTACCTTTAAATTTTAATATCGATTCAAACATCTTTACCACCATTCCGAAGCGTAGCTTAGGAACCTGAGCTGAATCTCCAATTCAGCTCTAGGATAATAAATATTTGTGACGCTTCGGCACAAATATTGGGGTGAAAAATAAGATTTTTCAAATTGTTTTTACATATATAGTACAAATTATAGCAAAGATTTCCAACTTAATCCACTACACTTTGTATAATCACTCATAAAATTCTTGCTTGTGACGTTACGTCACGTAGTATAATGTATTAGCGGAGGATTACATCATGGATAAAGAATTTTTAACAGTTGGTGAATTAGCCAAAAAAATGGGTGTAACTGTGAGAACGTTACAATATTACGATAAAGAAAATATCTTGAAGCCGTCAGCA
>JAWXVF010000224.1:0-2811 GCA_044425555.1 Eubacteriales bacterium | reverse complement strand
TGAGGAAGCGATTGCATATACATTATTTTCAAAAATTTTTGGTCATGCGGGAAATGTAGATAAATTTCTTATTTATTTGAAGCAAAAAGAGAGAATACGTTATCAAGTAATGGAACAATTAGTGACATTAGAACTTCAAAATGCTACGATGAAGCAAGTGATTACTATTTTAAAAGAGGGTTATGGTACAGTTTATCTGCATGTTTCGACGAGTGCAGATTTTATTAGGGTGGATCAAACTTATTTGACAGAAGAAAACTTTAGTGATAATGAATGTAAATTACCCTATATGATTGAGCTTGGGAAGTTAGAGCAAGGTGATAATGAAGGGGCGATTTTCATAGAAACTGATGATTGTACCATAGAAATTCCTATTTTAGTAGAAGTGCCAGAGAACCAAGTAATTATGAAATCTTCTGGAAGTGTAAAGTCGCAAATTGTAGCAATCGTAAAATTGTATTTAGCATATCGTATGAAGAAAATAAAGCAAAAAAAATGGTTTGAACAATCATTAGAATTGGTAGAAGAGTTATTAGATGATTATCCACAAGATATACTGATTCAGTTATGTCAAGTACAATTGTTAGTGGTAAATGAGCGGAAAAATGAGGCTAAATGGGCATTAGATGTAATTACGAAACAGTTGGATAATACACAGCTTTCAGAAGAACTTTATACGTATTATGTGTATTTATCAACTTTTACAAATTGTGATGAGGAATTTGTTTTATCTGCTACAGCCAAAATAACCATACTATATGAGCAACATCCTATTTTTTGGACGGCTTGGTTATTAGCTTATATGAAAGAGGAGTATCAAAAGGATTTTAATGCTAGATTAGAACTTTTTAAGCAACATGGTACAAAGGGATGTAATAGTCCGTTCTTATATTTAGAAGTTTTGCAAATCTATAATAAACAACCAAATTTGTTAGAATATCTTGACCAATTTGCGTTAGAAACTATTTATTTTGGAATGAAATACGATGGGATTGAACAGCAATTATTGACGCGTATTCAGGAACTAGTTGTTGGAATCAGTGAGTATTCTAACATAAGTATGACTATTTTAACGTATTGTTATGAACGAGAATCTAGTATAGAAGTATTACATACAATTTGTAAAATCTTAATCCAAGAGAATTTGGTGGGGGAGGAACACTATAAATGGTATATGCTTGCAGTAGAACAGCAAATACGTGTTACGAATATTTATGAACATTATATGACCTCTATGCCTATAGAGAATTGGAGTGAAATTGCACAACCAGCTGTAGTATATTTTGCATATAGCAATCAATTATCATATGAGAAAAAGACATTATTGTATCTTTATGTATTAGAACATAGAGAAGAATTAGAAGAAATTATAGAAGTGTATAAGTTACAAATGAAGGAATTTGTTATAGAACAGATTGGATTAGGACGAGTAAATAAAAATTTAGCAAAACTTTATGAATTAGTAATCACAGAAGAAATATTAACAGAAGATTTGGCAGAACCTTTCTCCCAGATCATCTTTCAAGAAGAAATTACGGTAATAGATCGTAATGTGAAACAAGTAATAGTGGTTCATCCTAATGTTTTAGAGGAATCCATTTATCCTGTAATAGAAGGAAAAGCGTTGATAACAGTGTATCATAAAAATGCAATTATTCTGTTAGAAGATACCTATAATAATCGTTCCTTTGGTAGTCATGATATGCAAAGAGAGCAATTATTATATCCCCATGAATGGTATCAAATGATTTCATCTTTTTCTATTATTACGCCACAATTAGATTGGTATTTTACAAATGAGATGAGTGATTGTAGTAAGATAACAGGAGAAAATGTAAAAAGTATTGCACGCCTAATGGAGAGTGAACATATTTCTCAATCGTGGAAGCGTCATGTAGGAAAATTTCTTGCAACATTTTATTATGAGCATGATAGGATTCAAGAGCTCAATCAGATGATTGAGCATATAAGAAGTGAAGAAACAGATTATACAGAACGCAGTGTATTTTTGCAATATATGATAAAACAAGGATTTTATGAGAAAGCATATGAAATATTAAGAGATTATGGAACGGAAGCACATGAGGTAAAGTTATTAGTGCGCTTATGTAAGAGATTACTAGGGATGAAACAAATAGAATACGACCCTGTGATTTTAGAAATTATATTTTATGTTTATCAGAATCAAGAATATGATTCAACATTATTAATTTACTTAGCTAAATATTACAAAGGTAGTTTTCATTATATGAAGCATTTGTATTTTACGTGTATGCAACAAGGGGTTGAAGCAAGTGTTCTCTTAAAAGCAATTATGTTACGAATTTTATTTTGTAAATGGAATGAGAATGATCATGATATTCTATATTATGATTATGTACAATTAGGAGTAGGTATGGAATATAAGGAGGCATATTTAAAGTATGAGGCATTCTTATATATAAGTGATGAGAAAAAGGTTTCATTTACAATTGTAGAAGATTGGGTACGATATTATGAAAAAATTGGGATGAGCGAAGTGATTTCTTTAGGAATTATAAAATTTTTCTCTGATAAAGTAGAAAGTATGGGAGAAGCAGAAGAAGCATTGGTAGTGGAATTAGTGAAACCATTAGTGGATCAGAAAATATATTTTCCTTTTTTTCAAAGTTTTGAACATTTGTATGAACCAATTTGTAATTTTATAGATGATATAAACGTTGTTTATCAAGCAATTGCATCCAATAAAGTTTCTATTTATTATCAAGAGTATAATGAAGAATATAATGAAATAGAAGAAAAGGATAATCGACCATATAAGAAAATTGATTT
>JAWXVF010000032.1:0-21813 GCA_044425555.1 Eubacteriales bacterium | reverse complement strand
TCACTAGAAAGTTGCAAACTTCCTGATAGTGTTGAAAAAATTGACTCATTGTATGCATCGCCTACTTTTAAAAGGTGTTCAAAACTTAAAGAAGTTGTGTTACCTGTGGGGATAGAAACAATAGGACACTCAGCTTTTTATGAATGTACAGCACTTGAAACAGTGCGAAATACAGAAGATATTTCAAAAATTGATAGCTATGCGTTTTTTGGTTGTACAAAACTTGAGAGATTTCAGCTTAGTGACGTAAAAATTGACACAAATTCATTTTGGGATTGCAAAAAATGGGCAAATAATATAGGACTTATCATAATAAATGATGCAATTATTGATACACTAGACCACCTACCACAAGAAATAGAAGTACCTTCAAATGTTAAAATTGTTGGAGAAGAAGCGTTTCACAGTAGAACTTGCGTGCATAGAATTGTTTTACCTGATGGACTTATAGAAATTGGAAAAAGAGCTTTTGCACGTTGTATGAATTTATGTGAAATCAATATTCCAAGTAGTGTGAAATCAATTGGAACTGATGCGTTTTCGTATGCAGTTTCTTTAGAAAAAATAGAAATACCAAAAACAACTAAAGTTATGAAAGCATTTGAAAATTGCAAAACAGTTGTGAATAGGGTTTAAGGAGGACAATATGTCTACAGAACAAAGTTGCCACACAATAATCAATATTAGATCACAAGCATTAGGAACGATTTTGAAAAATTATCAGGAAGTATTAAGACAAGCAGGGTGCAAAATGGAAGTTACATATAGTCAAGTTATGATTGATGCAATAGATGACTACAACTTGACCAACGTTCCACAAGATAATAAGGAGGTTGTAAGTATATTCTGTGATATTTTAAAAAGCTATCTTGGCAAAGAATCAAAACCTATTATAAAAGAAATTAAAAAAGCGAAAAAAGTAATTGCAGATGAAGCGATTTGTGATTGGTCTTACGTGGAAACGTGTGTTGGTGAACTTGCTAAGGAAATGTCACAAATTCAAAAGAAACACCCTAATTTAGAAGAAGCACAAAGAGTCGAACAATATATTTATGAAATCTCATTTATAAATGGTGTATATTCAAATAATGAACGTGCTGTTTATATAGAATAGTAGATGTTCTAAGAATGAATAGAAAGAGTGGATAAATGGAAAAGAATCAAGTATTAAATGTTGATGAAATATATGATGATATAAGAGATAAAATAATAAAAGCAAGAGAAAAAATGTACAAACATATTGATAGTACAATGGTAGAAGTGTATTGGTATGTTGGCAAAATAACGTTTGAATTATCAGACAACACAACAAAAGCGAAGTACGGTAAGCAGATAATTAATACATTGTCTGCCAAATTAACGAATGAGTTTGGTAGTGGATTTACACCTGTGAGTATTAGACGAATGAGAAGATTTTATGAAATTTTTCCGATATGGTCGACGCTGTCGACCGAATTAAGTTGGTCACATTATCAAGAAATTATAAAGATTGATAGAGAAGAAGAACGTAAGTTTTATATGAATGAAATAATGAAATCTAATTTAGGTGTAAGAGAGCTTAGAAGACAAATAAATACTAAGCTTTATGATAGATATTTGATTTCTCCCAATAAGGAATATATTTTAGAAGAAATGAAAAGGAATGAGATAAAGAAAGAACCAGAAGAAATTTTGAAATCTCCCTATATATTTGAATTTGCAGGTTTGAAAGAAAATAGGAATTATTTAGAAACGGATTTAGAAAAAGCACTTCTTTCACATTTGACTGAATTTTTGTTAGAACTTGGTAGAGGATTTTCATTTGTTGCCAATCAGCAAAGGATAAAAATTGGTGAAGAATATTATTATCCTGATTTAATATTTTATAATAGATTAGCTAGATGTTTTGTTATATTTGATTTGAAAATAGGAAAATTAAAGCATCAAGATATAGGTCAAATGCAAATGTATGTTAATTACTATAAAAAGACACAAATGATTGAAGGAGAGAATGAACCTATTGGTATTGTTCTTTGTGCAGATAAAGATGATGCAGTTGTTGAAATGACACTTGGTGATGATGTGAAAAATGTATTTGCTTCAAAATATTTAACATATTTACCAACAAAAGAAGAATTAATAAAAATAATAAAAGAAGAAAAAGAATTACTAGAACTTGCTAAGAACGACTTAGCAGAGGAAGAAGATGAAGCATGAAATTAAACAAAGAAGATAAGCAAGAAGCTTTAAAAGTAATACTGCAAAAAATTCTACAAAATACGTGTCATACTATTTTGCTGGAAATGCGATTTTTAGATGTTGCATTAACAAGTTTAGAGATAGAGCCTAATAATGAGATACCGTATTTAAGTACGGATGGGAAAAAAATGTATTATAATGAATTAAAAGTGATAGAGAGCTTTAAGATTAGTCCACAAAAAGTAGCACATGATATGATTCATGTAATATTTCATTGTGTTCTATTGCATTTGTTTTATACGAAGGTAAAGATACCCCTTTGGGATTTGTCTTGTGATATTGCAGTAGAACAATTAATAGGTAGTATGGAAATCCCTTGCTTAAAGATAAGGGATGATGAGTTAAAACAGAGAAAACTTGAATTTTTTCAAGAACAGGTGAAACCTTTTACGCCACAAAATGTATTAAAATTTCTGCAAGAGCAAAATTATTCAGAAGCAAGAATTATCAAATTAAAAAAAATCTTTACAGTGGACTCTCATGATGAGTGGGACAAAGTACATACAACTCCTGATACAGAAGGTGAGGGGGATGGAGCTGGTTATGTGAGTGTAACTTTATATGAAATCTCATGGGATGAATTAATGAATACATGGAAAAAGGTAGGGACTATTGTTTTGATTAATATGCAAAGTTTTAGTAAACTACAAGGAGATAAGGCAGGTAATCTCGTGCAAGAGTTAGAACAGCTTACTCGTGAAACTTATGATTATTCCAAGTTTTTGAAAAAATTTGCTGTGCGTAAAGAAATTAATAAAATTAATGAGGATGAATTTGATTATATTTTCTATACATATGGATTAAATCATTACAAAAGAATGCCATTAATTGAACCTCTTGAATACAAAGATGAGCTTGTAATACGTGATTTTGTAATAGCCATTGATACTTCAGGATCTACCTCAGGGGAAATCGTACAAAAATTTTTGCAAAAGACTTATAATATTCTAAAAAGTACAGAAAGTTTTTCGAAAAAAGTAAATATCTATATTATTCAATGTGATGCAGATATTCAAGAAGTAAAACAGATTACTAGTGAAGATGCACTAGAGCAATACATCAAAGAGATGACCATCAAAGGCTTGGGAGGAACAGATTTTCGACCAGTATTTACCCTTGTAAATACTATGAGGAAAGAGAAAAAATTTACAAAATTAAAAGGTTTGATCTACTTTACAGATGGGTATGGAACGTTTCCAACGGAAAAGACCGTATATGACACAGCCTTTGTATTCGTGGACCAACAAGATTTTCAAGATGTGACAGTACCATCTTGGGCTATGAAGGTACTACTAAGTGAAGACACTATCCGAGAAATGTAGACAATTCTAGAAGGAGAGGAGAAGGTTATGGAACTTTTAAGTGATTTTGAGTTTGAGGTTAGAGAGGATGGGGAGTTGTACGTAATGAAGTATTTGGCAGGAGAAGAGCGTGTAGTGATTCCTGCAACTTACGATGGTAAGCCAGTACAACAAATAGGTGATTCTGCATTTTATGGTTGTAAAAATCTGAAGCGTATTAAGTTACCTGATTCCTTGGAAGTCATTGGTAGAAGTGCCTTTAACGAATGTAGAAGTCTGGAACAGATTAACTTTCCTAAGAATTTAAAAATCATAGATAGTAATGCCTTTACTTTATGCAAAAGTCTCAAAGAAATTCATCTACCAGAAAGTATCGAAAGCATTGGGGCACAGGCTTTTTCAATGTGCTATGGATTAGAAAAAATCACAATAGATGCATCAAATGTAAAACTTGGTAAAAAAATATTTGTTCAGAATGCTAACGTAAAGGAAGTAAATTTTAATGGATTCAAGTGCTTAGAAATTCCAGATCAAGTTAGACTGTTAAAAGAGTTTCTTGTAAAATGGGAGACCTTAGAGAATCAACAAGAGATACTTTCCTATATTAAGAAGCGTAAAACATTACAAAAAGCTATCTTCTCGGGGGATGATGTAATCATGATTAATTTTTTTATACAACAAAAGATGAGCATTTCGCTACCAGAGGTGAATCAGTATCTAGAACGAGCAATACGAGAGCAACATACAGCACTTACAGCATATTACCTTGCTTATAAAGAAGAATATTTTACAAGAGAAGAAATAGAGCAATACCAAGAAGCGAAAGAGTTAGTAGAAATTGGGCTAGAGTATCCTACTTTAAACCAGTTAAAAGAAAAATGGAAATGCTCCAAAGTAGATGGTGGTATTAGAATTTCTGGATACAAAGGTTCTAATGAGAAAGAGGTGATTCCAAAACAGCTTGCAGATGGTACACCCATTATAATGGTGGCAGGGTCTGGTAGTAATGCTTACAAAGGACTTACTACCATAATCATCGAAGAGGGCATATTGGAAATTGGTGAAAAAGCATTTTATAATTGCAAAGATTTAGAGGAAGTGGAGATACCAAAATCAACGAAGATTACAAATGCATTTGAGGAATGTGATGCTGTGATTACTATAGTTTAAGGAGAAGAAAATGAACATAAAAGAAGCAAAAGAACAAATAAAATACGCAATATCAGCTTATCTAACAAAAAATGAAATTGGAGAATATAGAATACCGATACAATCCCAGCGCCCTGTGTTTGTAATGGGTGCTCCTGGTATTGGGAAAACTGATATTATGAAACAGATTGCAGAGGAACTTACCATTGGTATGGTATCCTACTCCATGACCCATCATACAAGACAGTCTGCATTAGGACTTCCTTTTATACAAGATAAGAAGTATAAAGGCGAGCAGTATCAAGTATCGGAATATACCATGAGCGAAATTCTATCTACAATCTATGATGTGGTGGAAGAAGATGGGGTATCAGAAGGGATTTTATTCTTAGATGAAATCAATTGTGTGTCAGAAACACTAGCCCCATCTATGTTACAATTTTTACAATTTAAAACCTTTGGCAAGCATAAAATTCCAGATGGATGGGTGGTAGTAACAGCAGGGAATCCACCTGAATATAACGACTCAGTTCGAGAATTTGACATTGTTACATGGGACAGATTAAAAAGGATTGATGTGGAAGCAGACTTTCAAACTTGGGCTAATTATGCTAAGATTTCAGGGGTACATCCTGCTATTTTATCGTACTTAGAGTTAAAGCAATACGATTTCTATAAGGTGGAAACTGGAGTAGATGGGAAATCTTTCGTAACGGCTCGTGGATGGGTGGATTTGTCGAAAATGATGCGACTCTTTGAGGAAAAAGAGTTTCCTATTGATGAGAATTTGATTGCACAATATTTACAAGATGTGAAAGTAGCTAAAAACTTTTCCATTTACTATGATTTGTTCTGTAAATATCGAACTGCGTATAAGGTGGAAGAGATTTTAGATGGTACTTATAGTGAAACCATTGTAGAACAAGCAAAAAATGCACCATTTGATGAACAATTTGCCTTGATTTCATTGATAATCGAGACGCTTACCAACTCCATTCGAGAAGTGAGTCGATATGAAACGTTAGGATTTAATTTTGTAAAAGAAAGTATGATTCTAAAATCTACGAAAACCTTAGAGGAAGTAAGTTCCTATGTTGAGAAATTAGAAGAAAATCTACGAAAGAAACGCCATGCCAATAGTATTTCACAAGAAGATGTACTAGGGAAGCAAAAAGTGATACAAGAATTTCATAAGATGGTAGAAGTATTTAAGAAAGATAAAGGCACAGTAGAAGTAGAAAAGTATGGGAAAAAGTTTTACCTAGATCACAAGAAATATTTGAAAAAAGAGTTGGATAGAGTGCAAAAAGAAATTGAACATACATTAGAGTATAGCAACAAAGCTTTTGGAGAAAGCCAATCGTTCTTTATTGTGTTATCAGAATTAACAACAGATCCAATCTGTGCCAATTTCTTATCGAAAAACGGTGGAGATACGTATTTTAAATACAATAAGAATCTGTTGATTCATGATAATCAAAAAGAAATATTGCATGATATTCGAGTATTAGAAGATAGTGAATCATAGTAGGATATTAAAACCAAAGAGAGAGGTAATGCTAATGAGGAAGAAACCAAATATCGTATTTATTAATTGTGATGATATGGGATATGGAGATTTAGGATGTTATGGTAGTACTGTAAATGATACCCCGTTTCTTGATAGCTTGGCACAGGAAGGAGTGAAGCTTACATCTTGTTATGCGGCTTCACCAGTATGTTCTCCTTCAAGAGCATCTCTAATGACGGGATCTTACCCATCTAGATGTGGTATTAATCGTGTATTATTTCCAGCAGACCCTTTAGGATTGTCACAAGATCAATATACGTTAGGACATTTATTTAGACAAGAAGGGTATCGTTCCATGATTGTTGGAAAGTGGCATTGTGGGGATCAACAAGAATTTTTACCAACAGAATATGGATTTGATGAATTCTATGGATTGCCTTATAGTAATGATATGGGGCGTCAGGTCGGAAGGGAGAATGGAGATACGTATCCACCATTACCACTGCTAGATGGGAAGGAAGTGATACAAGAACAGCCTGACCAAAGGGCATTGACGGAGCGTTATGTGGAACAATGTAATCGCTTTATTCGAGCCAATAAAGAGGTTCCCTTCTTTCTTTATTTGGCACATATGCACGTACATTTGCCATTATATGCTAATAATCGCTTTGAGCAAGAATCTAGAAATGGAGATTTTGGAGCGTGTATGGCAGAAGTAGATTGGGCTTGTCACGCAGTGGTAGAAGAATTAAAGAGACAAGGAATATACGAAGATACGTGTATTATTTTTACTTCTGATAATGGTTCGAGAGGGCAAGATGGAGCATCTAATGGAGCTTTACGAGGGGCAAAATTCTTTACATGGGAGGGAGGTATACGTGTTCCTTGTATTTTCCATTGGAAGAATCGGATAAAAGAGAATCAAGTCATTGATCATATGTGTAGCCATATAGACTTTTTGCCACTTTTTGCACATATTATTGGAGCTAACTTACCAGATGAGTTAGAAATTGATGGAGTAGATATTTATGATACAATTATGGATAATCAGCAAGTGAGGGATGAATTTGCCTATTATGGTTCTTGTATGAGAACAGAACAAACAGGATATTTGTGTGCCATTCGAAAAGGAGAGTGGAAGATGCATTATCAAAGGTCCTATTGGCCAGAAACAGGTGGATTTTTCTACGAACCTAAGAAAGAATTGTATCATCTAGCAGTAGATATAGGAGAATCGAACAATGTATATGATCAACATCCAGAAATCGTTGCACAATTCGAGGAATTATGTAAGGATTATAAAGAAAGATTAGGAGATCAAAGTTCTAATGTAATGGGAAGTCAAAGTCGGTTGTGTGCTAGAGTAGAGCATCCTGTAACATTGACAAAGTATAAGGAATCCCATCCTTATATTGTAGCGTTATATGATAAAGAAGATCAGGGGTAGTCTGCTTAGGAAAGACGGAAAGTAATATGTGTAGAAAGGAAAATGAAAATGAAAACTCCATTGATACGTCTACGAGAAATACATAATTTTGGTGGAAATGCGGAGCGTATTGCGGCAGAATATTTATTAACCAATTCTCATTTAATCCCAGAATGTAATATTCGAGAGTTGGCTGCACAAATATACGTCTCTCCTTCTACTATTGTACGTTTGTGTAAGCGGTTAGGTTTTGATGGATACCGAGAATTTCGTCAAGCAGTTGTGTATGAATTGGCGTTACATCAGATGAATAAAAAAATAGCGTCAGATGATATGAATCAACAAGATAGTATGGAAAGTGTCATAGAGAAGATTACGCATCGTAATATTATAGCGTTAGAGGAAACGTTGAATTCTATAGATTTAGAAAACTTTATAGAGTGTGTACAACTGATTTCTTCAGCGAAGCATTTGTTATTATTTGGGATTGGGGCGTCACAATGTGTGGTAAAAGATGCATATTTAAAGTTTCTAAGAGTGAATAAGCTATGTTTAGCCAATGAAGATTACCATTCGCAAATGATTATGGCACAGAATTCAAAGCCAGAAGATGTAGCTATGATTATTTCTTACTCTGGGGAGTCTGTAGAAATGGTAAAATGTTTAGAATACTTAAGAAGAAATGGAACCGCTGTAATCTCTATGACAAGATTCACGCAAAATACCGTTGCCACCATGGCAACTAATAGACTCTATACTATATCAAGAGAGCCTTTGTTTCGTAGTGGTGCGACTGCTTCAAGAATGGCACAATTAAACATGATTGATATGCTCTATGCATCTTATATAACCCTTCATTACGAAGAGTGTGAGAAGCGATTTTTAACAACTCATATTGAGAAGCCAAATCTGTAAGGATAGGAAATCAATCTATCAAATCTTCGGATTCTTCCGTAGAATAAGAAGCGAAAATAGAAGTAAGAAGGTTCGTACTAATATAAGCACAAGTAGAGAACATACAGGGCAACCAAATATAGAACATACCTGCAATCCATGAAGGTGCTAGTAGCAAGATGATCATAGGAAGTAAGTTGGTAAGCACTAGTAAGATAGTTCTAGGAAAATGTGCAATACTCATAAAAATAGAGTTTAATAATAATTGTTTCAAAGTGTGTTCAAACGTACTTAATAGAGGAAATGCATAGGATAAGATAGCACAATAGAGAAACGTTGGAATCATTAAGAAACGAATAGCGAGTGTTTGATAGGTTGAGAAAGAACTTGCAATCACAAAGTTACATACTAATAAGCCCCCAATAGTCAGTGCTACAATCCACAGTAGAGTGGATTGTAAGAAATTGCATCGAAAGGCAGTGAAAAACGTCTTAATCATACTATTCTCACCTTTTGTTCGTTGGTAAAAGGTGTAGTAAAGGGAGGTAAGAGAAGCGCCAATTGTAACAATTGGTATACTACAAATAACAAATAAAATATTTAATAAAATCAAATCAAATAATAAGCAAGCGAACCTTCCATAGGGGGTATCCTCTAAATTGAATTTCATGTGTTAACTCCTTTTGATTGGGATTGTCAATGGCTTAAAAGGACTTCTAAATTATAAATGTTATAAATGGAATTTGTCCTAGAGAGTATTATAGAAAAAGAAAAATCATGTGTCAAGAAAAATAAAAATAAGTCAAAAAAAGAAAAAAATACTATGGAATAAAATTATGTAAAAATCTTAGTTATCTGAGGGAATTGTGAAAAAATATAGAAAAAGTTTCTTGGGAATGGTGTAATTGTAGTTTTTCAACCAAATCATGAAACAAAGTTTCACGGTTGGTTGAAATGGTTGAAAATTTGTAATATTTGTGGTAAAGTTTAATAAGTTTTAACATATAGTTACAAGAAATAATGGATTAGAAAACGGAGGGAAAGTTTATGAAAGCGAAGAAACTGATTGCAATGCTACTAAGTGCTACACTAGCATTCACAATGGTAGCTTGTGGAAGTGATTCTGGTAATGCCACAGAAACTTCTACAGACACAACAAGCACAACAACGGAAGGTGAAACTACTGCATCTACAGCAGAAGATACTATTACTATTATGGTACCACCAGTAACCAATACTTTTGTAGAGTTATTAAGAACAGTATGGATTCCAGATTTCCAAGAAATGTATCCACACATTTCATTTGATGTAATTGAAACATCATGGGATGACCATAGTACGAAGTTAACTACAATGGCACTTGCTGGAGAAGCACCTGATATTGTACAAACAGGATATGGTAGAATTAGTTCTTTAGTAGAAATGGGTGTTGCTATTGATGTGGAACAATACTTGGCAGATGGTGTGTTAGCAGATTACGATCAAGCGGCATTGGATTACATGACAGTAGAAGGTACTCTTTATGGATTACCATTATATATTACTGTGCAAGCTTTAGGTGGTAACTTGGAAATGTTAGAAGCTGCTGGAGCAGACGTAGAGAAGATTCAAGCACAAGGTTGGTCATACGATGAATTCTTGGAAATCTTAGAAGCAGGTACAACATCAGATACGTATGGATTTGCTTTTGCCAATGCAAATAACACAACAGCAGATTTTATTGGTATTTTTGGTACGGCAGCTGGTATCTCTAATAAGTTTACAAGTGATTTAAAATTCGCATATACTTCTGCGAATATGTTAGCATTATTAGAATCGGTTGAGACATTAATTGGTTCTGGATATATGCCAGATTATGCATTAGAAGCTAGTCAACGTCTTGTTATGTTACAAACTGGAGAAGCAATGATTATTGGAAAAGCAATGCCATTGTTTGAAGAAAGTATGAATCTTAATAACGTTGCTATTGAAGAAGGTAGTGGAGAAGAAGTACCAGGTTCTATCCAACTAGAATATGTATTCCTTCCAACACCTACTATGGATGGAGTAGTAGATACTACATTTGGTAGTGTAGATGGATTCGTGGCATTACGTAACGGTAATACAACTGATGAACGTTTAGAAAATGTATGTTTATTCATGAATTACATTACTTCAGGAGAAAGAGCAGCAGCTCTTTATGAAACATTATACTTAACTTGTGTTACAGAAAGTGGACGTGAGGCACAAGTGCAATATGAGTTAGATCAAACGGAATCGAATGCTGTTGCTACAGAACGTGCAATCGCTACTGTTGTAGCACCTCCAACAGGTGTGTCAGCTGAATTAGATGCAGCTTCTCAAACAGTTATGGATGAAACGGTTGTACCTAAATTCCAAGCTTTAATTGCAGGAGAAATCTCAGCGCAAGATATGTATGATGCCATTTGTCAACACGCATTTTCGGTAATGGGTGAAGAAAACTGTGAAACAGATTGGGTTAAATAATTGATGAATTGAGTAATAGGATGAAAGCTCCGCTCGCATGTGTGAGTGGAGCTTTTTGAAACAGAGATGAGAGAAGGAGATGAAAATATGAAGCAAATTTCAAAGTTAAAAGGCAAGAGGGTGAAGTCTAAATCTTCTATTTGGAATGCGGAAAACTTAAGTGGTTGGCTTTTTATAGCAGCAGCAATGTGTGCGTTTGGGTTCTTTACCTTATACCCAGTTATTTCGGCAATAGAAACAAGTATGTTAGAATACAAACCATTTGGTTCGGAATTTGTAGGATTAGATAATTACAAAGCGGCATTTGATAGTTCCCTCTTTTGGAAATCAATCTATAATACAGTTATATATACGGTAGCAGTAGTACCGGTATCTTTATTTATTACTTTTATTATTTCTGTTATGATTATTCCGTTTAAAAAGAGATCACAAACCATATTTAAGGCACTTTATTACTTGCCAGCAGTAGCATCGGGTGTGGCAACAGCTGTTGTGTGGGCATGGCTTTATAGTTCATCATCATCGGGGATTTTCAATCAAATAGCTTCTTTTTTAGGATTGCCTCAACAGAATTGGCTTGGTTCTAGTTCTACAGCTATGTTTTCTCTGATCTTAATGGCATGGTTATCTAGCCATGGTACTAGTATTATTATCTATATGGCGGCTCTTCATGGGATTGATAATTCTTATTATGAAGCGGCAGAAATTGATGGAGCATCTTTTCTACAAAAAGTATTTTACATAGTGGCTCCACTTTGTAAACCAACCACCTTATTCTTATTAGTAACTGGTATTATAGGTTCTTTTCAAGTATTTATGAATGCGTATATGATGACTGGTGGAGGTCCTGATAATAATACGACTATGATTGGTCTATTAATCTTTAACAATGCATTTGTTTATGCAAAATATGGATTGGCGTGTGCACAAGCGATTCTATTAGCCATTGTAATTGGGTTCTTAACCATGATTCAATTTAAAGTAGCAGGCGATGAGGTAGAATATTAGAAAGGGGTAGATAATTATGGCATCAAGTTTATATTCGAAACATTTAAATAATAAAAAAGCATTGTATCTTAGAACTACCGTTTTAGTAACAATACTTGGTATTTTTGCAGTGATTTCATTATTCCCACTTGCATATATGTTTACTTGGTCATTTGGACCAGCAGTGGATACAGCATCCACATCTTATTCGTTATTACCTAGTAAATGGACGTTTGATTCGTATAAGTACTTTGTAGATTATAGTCCTTATTCTCTAACTTGGTTATGGAATAGTTTGGTGGTAGCAACCTGTACCGTAATAGGGAACGTAATTTTTGCAGGTATGGCAGGATATGCCTTTGCGAAGATTAATTTTAGAGGGCGTAAGTGGTTATTTTACTTAGTCTTAATGTCTATGATGATTCCTTATCAAGTAACACAAGTACCTTTGTATATTTTATTTGTAAGTAAATTTAAAATGACTAATACGTTTGCAGGATTGATTTTACCAGGAGTTTGTTCTACTTACAATATTTTCTTATCGAAACAATTTTTTTCTGGAATTCCAACAGCTCTTATAGAAAGTGCAAAGATTGAAGGATGTGGACACATTCGAATCTATCGTTTGATTGTATTACCATTATCGAAAACAATCTTGGCAGTTATGGCAATCAATACATTTTTAGGAAGTTGGAATAATTTCTTCTGGCCGTTTTTAGTAACATCATCAGATGCAATGTATACCATTCAGGTAGGATTAAAAACTTTTAAATTTGCTAATGGTACATTATTATCACCCATGTTAGCTGGTGCTTGTATTTCGGCAATTCCAATGTTTATTTTATTCTTCTCTCTACAGAAGTACTTCTTAGAAGGTGTTACTGTTGGAGCGGTAAAAGGATAAGATTAGAAAGGTAGGAGAAGAACAATGAGTGATAAATATTTTATCAGTTATACCACCGTACATGGATTACATGAGATTACTTTAGCACAAGGGAAGAAATTGACTCACCTAAATGTGGCATTTGCACCTATGGTAGAGGGTGGTATTGTATCTATTGAACACGCAAGAAAGAAATTAGTACAATTAAAACGGATTCGAGCAATTAATCCAGATCTTCAGATTCTGATTTCTACAGGTGGTGGAGCCAATAAGGGACATGGAGAAGCAACTAAGACGGAAGAAGGACTTGCTAAATTAGTAAAGTCTACCATGGATATTGTAGAAGAGTTTGACTTCGACGGAATTGATTGTGATTGGGAATTCCCAGGTGATACAGATATTATGGAAGAAAAATATCAACATACTGCTTTAATGAAGGCATATAGGGAAGCGTTAGATTGTCTTAGTAAGAAACGAAACAATAAGAAGTATTGGCTAACCATTGCAGCAGGTGTTGGTGAATGGTGTATAGAGCGTTTAGAATTAGACAAATCACATCACTACATGGACTTTATTAATCTTATGACTTACGACTTAAGATGTAACTCCTTTTATTCGGGGCATCATACAAATCTCTATGAATCAGAGAACTCAGCGGAGGTAAGTAGCTGTGATACTAATATACGTTTATTGGTAGAAGCAGGTGTTCCAATTGAGAAGATTGCCTTGGGAGTTGCTTTTTATTCAAGAGAAATGAATGGATTAAGTAAAGAAGGAAATGTCTTTAATCAAACAATGCAAGAAAAAAGCGATTATGGACCTGATTATACAGCGATTCAGATGATTTTTGAAAAGCATATGGATTATGTAAAATATTGGGATGAACAAGCGAAAGCACCTTACTTATTTAATGGGGATAACTTAATCTCGTATGATGATCCTATGTCAGTAAAATACAAGTGTGATTATGTACATGAGAAGAATCTAATTGGAGCTTTTTATTGGGTACATGGTTCTGATAAAACAGGAACCTTATTCCAAGCAATGTATGACGGATTGTATTTAAGATAAATAACGAATGTTATACAATTAAGAATAAATCCGTACAACAAAGAGTGAATGGAGAAGATAGAATGGAATTAAGTAAAATCGCAACAGAACAAAGGAATGAAAGTACGTTGCATATTGATGAACTTTCTACCATGGAAATGATTCGATTAATCAATGAAGAAGATAAAAAAGTGGCACTTGCAGTAGAGAAAGAAACAGAGAAAATTGCAAAAGCTGTGGATATGATTGTAGAAGGATTACAAAATGGTGGAAGGCTAATCTACGTAGGTTGTGGAACTTCTGGACGACTAGGTATTTTAGATGCTGTAGAATGTCCACCAACTTATTCTACAAATCCAGACTTAGTAGTAGGTCTTATTGCAGGTGGGGAGAGAGCCATCTTTAAGGCAGTAGAAGGTGCTGAAGACAGAAGTGAATTAGGAGAAGAAGACCTTCGAGATATGAAGATTACAAAACACGATACCATAGTGGGGATTGCTGCTTCAGGTCGTACACCTTACGTAATTGGTGCTATGAAGTATGCGAAAACAATAGGATGTAAGGTAATTGGAGTCACTTGTTATGGAGGATCTGAGATTGACCAATTGGCTGATGTGGGAATTGCACCAATGCCAGGGCCAGAAGTAGTGACTGGATCTACTAGGATGAAAAGTGGAACAGCACAAAAGATGGTATTAAATATGTTATCTACAGGGGCTATGATACGTATGGGAAAAGTGTATGGCAACTTAATGGTAGATGTGAAAGCATCTAATGAAAAGTTAGTTCAAAGATGTATTTCCATTGTGGAAACAGCAGCACAATGTAGTAGAGAAGATGCCATAAAAGCATTAGAAGCAAGTGAATATCATGCGAAAACAGCCATTGTTATGATAAAAAAAGAGTTAGACGTAGAAGAAGCAATCAAGCTATTAGAACAAGTAAATGGTCAGGTATTACGAGCGGTTAGTTCGTAGTACCTGTACTGATTTTTAGTGAAAGATAAATTTAAAAGGAAATTTTCCCCATAATTACAGGGTGAGAAGCACCTGTTACAGAAGGGACATTATTGGAGAATCCCCCTAAAGATTCATTGGCTAAAATGGCAAATGCGATGGCTTCCTTAGCATCACTATGGTAGCCTAAGTCTTCATTGGTGATGACGTTACAATTAGGTGAAAACTTCTTTAAATATCTCATTAGCGTGTGATTATGACTTCCGCCACCTCCTATGATAAGCGTATCTGGTGTAGCATGGGAGCAAAAGTGTTCCATTCCAAAGGCAATGCTAGTGGCTGTAAAACAAGTAGCAGTTGTTAAAGTATCATTTAAAGAGACAGATAACTCATCGCTTTTGGTAAGTAAGTTCGCTACGTAAGCAGAGCCATAATATTCCCTGCCAGTAGTTTTTGGCAATGGTTTGAGTAGATAAGGGTCATTCATCATATAAGTAAGTAGGTCAAGATTCACAGTTCCTTTGGCCGCTAATGTTCCATTAGAATCGTATGTGAATTCTCCTTGGGTAAGTTGCTGCGTAATCTTATCTATTATCATATTGCCAGGACCTGTATCAAAAGCAGTGACTTGCTCTAGAGTACAATCTTTTGGTAAAAGGGTAATGTTACCAATTCCACCAATGTTCTGAAGAGCGATATTTTCTTCAGCACTTCGATAGAGGAGATATTCTGTATAAGGTACTAGAGGAGCACCAAGACCACCTGCTGCCATATCGCGTACACGAAAGTCTCCAATTACAGGACATTGCATAAGTTCGGCAATGATAGCATCTTGTCCGATTTGGAGCGTACCTGTAATGGATTGTTCTATATAGAATTCAGAAAGAGGCATATGCCACATAGTTTGGCCATGATTGCCAATGAAATCAATTTCTGGAATAGGGATGTTTGCTTTTTTACACAATTCTAAACAGGCGGTTGCATAGAGTTGACCTAGTAAAGAACTCATACGACAGATTTCAGCAGCACCACCATAATTTCCTTCCGCAATTTGAAGAATACGTTCCCTAATTTCCTTGGAAAATGGAAGAAATAAGAATTCTAATTGTTGAACCTTGATGTCAGTTCCATAACCTGAAATACGTGTGAGAACAGCATCTATGCCATCTGCTGAAGTACCAGACATAAGTCCAATTACGAGGCGACTTTCTTTGTTGTAAATAGTTGATAATAGAGGATACATAGTATTTCCTTTCCATAATAAATAAGTGTTACTTCTATTTTCTAAAAAAAATAATAAAATGTCAATATATTTCTGAAATAAAATTATAATTTGTAGTGTTTGAAAAGGTAGGTAATTAGATATGATAACATTTGGTGTGGATCATTTACAAGAATACAAAGGGGAATTTTCAAAGGGGAGAGTAGGTTTATTAACGAATATTACAGGGAGAAGTAGTAAGTTAGAAGATACCATTTCTCTTTTGCAAGGAGTCTGTGAGGTAACCGCATTATTTGCACCAGAACATGGGATTCGTGGTGATTTTGGTGCAGGAGAAGAAGTTAAGACTTATATAGATGTAGCGACCCAATTGCCAGTATATAGTCTGTATGGTACGAAAGACAAAAGATTTACGAAAGAAATGCTAGATACATTTGATCTCTTAGTATATGACATTCAAGATATTGGAGTACGATTTTATACTTATATTTCTACCTTGCATCATGCCGTGGAAGATTGTGGGAAAAATGGTAAAAAATTAATGATATTAGACCGTCCAAATCCTTTAGGAGGGAATGTTGTAGAAGGGGGATTATTAGATCGTGCATACGAGAGTTTTGTAGGTTGTCATCCCATGCCTATTCGTTATGGATTAACTAGTGGAGAAGCGGCAATCATGATAAATGAAGAGGAACAATTTGGTTGTGAGATAAAAGTAGTACCTTGTAAAGGATGGAAGAGGGAGATGTTATTTCCACAGTGGAATAAGATTTGGATTTCTCCTAGCTTGGCATTGACGAATTTTGAAGCTACTTTGTTATATGTAGGAACGTGTCTTATTGAAGGGACGAATCTTTCTGAGGGAAGAGGAACAGCAGCTCCTTTTCGAATGATTGGTGCCTCTTATTTAGATGCAGAAGTAGTAGCGAAGGAATTGAATCAAGAAAATTTAAAGGGAGTTGTGGCAACACCAACTTGGTTTACACCGACTACTTCTAAGGAAAATGGAGTAAAATGTGGAGGGGTTTGTCTCCATGTAACAGATCAAGAGGCAATACGTCCAGTAAGTGTTGGAATTACTTTGCTTGATATTATACGAAAAATCTATCCAGAAAAGTTCGCTATTTTACCACCATTTAGAGAAGGTGGACGACCGATGCTGTCCCTATTATCAGGAAGTGGAATTTTGTTAGGGGATTGGAAGAAAGAGGAATTATTAGAAGCGTACGAACGTGATAGTGAAGCGTTTCGAATTAAGATGGAAACATACTACTTATATGAGTAAAAGAAGTTATAGGAGGAAATAGGATGGATGCAATGATGAAAGGGTTAATTGGACAATGTCTTACAGGAGGATTAGTAGGCACCATAGTAGACGAAGAATTTACAAGATTAGTAAAAGAGTATAAGATTGGGAATGTAATACTTTTTCGTCATAACATAGAAAGCGTAGAGCAAGTAACAAAACTTTGTAAAGCAATACAAGAACTGATTGTAGCAGAAACAGGTAATCCAGCCTTTATTACCATTGATCAAGAAGGTGGTGTTGTAACGAGGTTAACAGACGATGCGTGTAATGTACCGGGTGCTATGGCGGTGGCAGCAACAGGCAATACAGAACATGCTCAAACATTAGCTAGAATTACGGCAAGAGAATTAAAAGCGATAGGGGTGAATTTTAACCTTACCCCTTCTGTGGATGTGAATAATAATAAGGACAATCCTGTAATTGGAGTGAGAAGTTATGGAGATCAGCCAGAAAAAGTGGCTTCTTACGCATGTGCAACACTAAAAGGTTATGAAGAAGAAGGGATGTTATGTTGTGTGAAACATTTCCCAGGACATGGAGATACAGCTGTAGATTCTCATTTAGGCTTGCCATCAATTGATAAGTCGATGGAAGAATTAGAACAAATGGAGTTTCTTCCATTTAAACGTGCTATTGAGAAGGGGGTACCCTCCGTAATGGCAAGTCATATTCTCTTTCCACAGATTGAAAAAGATCATATACCATGTACCATGTCAAAAGTATTGGTTACCGATATTTTAAAAAATCGTATGGGATTTAAAGGGTTAGTCATTAGTGATTGTTTGGAAATGGATGCGATTCAGAAATTTTATGGCACACCTAATGGGGTAGTGGAAGGAATGAAAGCAGGGATTGATCTATTATTTGTTAGCCATAGCTTAATCTTACTTGAAGAATCGGTAAAGGCCATGTATCAAGCGGTGGAATCAGGGGATGTTAGCGAAGAACGTATTAGAGAAGCAGCAGGTATGATTAAGCTATATAAAGATAAGTATTGCAGTATAGGGTCAGTAAAGAATGACACTAGTGCAAATAAGAAGATATCGAATCAAATTCGCAAGGAAACATTTGTATTAACACAAGGAAGTTTGTTTGAGTTAGGAACCAATCCATTTTTTGTAGGACCTGAGGATTACAGGGCTACGCAAGCTAGTAGTCAAGAGACGACTAGTGTAACGTTTCCAGAATATATGGCGAAGGAATTAGGGGGGATAGGATTGGTGACAACGAAAGATCCAGATGCTACAGAGTTAGAGAAAGCTGTTCAAATGGCTAAAGAATCTACTAGCATTGTAATAGGAACGTATAATGGACATTTATTAGAAGGGCAAATGAACTTAATCAAAAAGTTATCTAAGGTATCTAATCAGGTGGTGGTAGTAGCATTACGAAATCCATATGATTTAATAGGATTAGAGAAGCATGTAACAGGAATTGCTGCATGGGATTATACGACTATGACCTTAGAATTACTTGCTACAATGTTCAAAGAACAAGAAACATTAACAGGAGTAATGCCAGTAACCATATAGAAGAAGTGTAGTGAGGATGGAATACGATAATGGAGATATATGCAGGAATAGATGGTGGTGGAACAGGCACTACCTTACGAGTAGAAAGTGTAGATCGTACGTATGTAGAGGAATATCGCTTTGGTGCATTTAACATCAATAGTATTGGTAGAGAACGATTTGTAAGACGGTTAGAGGAGATTTTCACACAAGTGAAGGAATGTGGGACTTGTACAACCCTTTGCATAGGTGCAGCAGGAATAAGCAATCAAGAGACTAGAAGCATTCTAGAAGAAAATGTGAAGAAGTGGTTACCCTATACGAAGCTAAAGTTAATGGGGGATCACGAAATTGCATTATATGGAGCTACAAAAGGAGATATAGGAGCTATTTTAATTGCGGGAACAGGAAGTATCTGCTCTGGAATACTAGAAAGTGGAGCGATTGTAAGAGCGGGAGGATATGGACATCTTATTGATGATCTAGGTAGTGGATATAGCATAGGAAAAGATGCACTCTATGCTATTATGTGTGGAGAAGATGGAAGAGGAGAAGAAACGATTCTAACAGATCTTATTAAGAAACAATTAAAGGTTACTACGATTATAGAAATTGTGAAAGTGGTACATGAAGCTTCTGATAAGAGTGTAGTAGCTAGTTTATCAAGACAGGTGGAAGAAGCAGCTAAACAAGGAGATAGTGTTGCTAGTTCTATTCTAGAACAAAATGCACATCACTTATTAGAATTAGTAAAAGCTGTTTGTAAGAAAATAGTAGAGAGTAAGCAAAGTAGCCAAGAGGAAGGAATTCCACTAGTGCTTATGGGAGGAATGATTGCTAACGACACGAGATTAAAAGAGATATTACTTAGAAAGATTGCCTTAGAAGTTCCTTATGTGGTAGTAAAAACATCATTACTAAATGCAGTGGAAGGAGCTGTTTTGGTAGCGAAAGCTTGATTGGTTAAAGAGAAAGGATGTTCTAACGATAGTATGAGATTACCTGAAATTTAACAAGAATCTTTCGATACATTGATAACTGTGAAGTTCTAAAACATAAAATAGGAAACACCAGTCCATATGACCGGTGTTTCCTATTTATAACGTTCTTATTCAACGTTTCTAACAAGTCGAACAGAGTTTAAAATATTATCTTCTCCTTCTGATAAAGCACTGCTTCCCACATATTTAGGTGAGAAACGTACAGCTCCTGCACCATGAGAGGTATAACCAAATGCTACGTACCATGCAGAATCATAATCAGGTAGCATTGGACTAAAGTAAGCAGAGGTACTAGTCCAGTAGTAATAATTTTCATTTTCAGGTAATTCGGTACAAGTAAAATAGGATTGATTAATAGCAGGATAAGATCCACTGTAATCGACAATACTTTGTAACTCTTTTACATTAGGTAATCGCCAATCATCATATCCTGCGAATTCTGAACTTTCTGCAAGAGAAAGTGCTTCTTCCCAATCTACAGCAACTCCCAAATCTACTTGTAACCACATGAGGCCTGATTCGTTATCCGTAATGGTACCATCTCCGTTATCTGTATAATTCTCCGCACCATACACATCCCCACGCACGGCACGAACATATTTGCCCATCATTGGAGTAGAAGAAGCTGGGTACGCTTTAATGTGACCAGTAGAATGATTGACTCCAAATGCAATATCGCCTAAACGACTATCACCTTCTACCATATTGTGAGAAGCAGTCCAAAATTGACCATCATCTTTAGAAGCAGAATCAGAGGAACCTTCTTGCATAGGTGGTTGATTTTCTCCAGACATAGCAGGTAATTCTTCTAGATTTCCTTGAGGAGGCATGGTATCAGTCATTTCTCCTTGAGGAGGCATGGTATCCCCGTTTCCTCCTTGAGGACCACCGTTCATGGTGCCTTGATTTGGCATTCCTTCAGCCATTGCCATTTGAGGAGGTGCTTCTAGTTCGCCTTGTGGTGCATTAGCAGTATTACCTTGAGGACCACCATTCATAGTGCCACCTTGTGGACTGTCAGAAGTACTACCTTGAGGGCCACCACTCATACCACCACCTTGTGGTGAGCTATCCATACTATTAGGAAGTGAGACACCGGAATCATCAAATTGGAAGTAATCAGTATCTAAGAATGGCCAACCGTTAGAAAAATCACTAATAGAAAATAATTCCTCTACTGTAGGGATGCGCCAATCATCGTAACCACCTAATGTTAAGTTTTCACAATAAGCAACAGCTTCTTCCCATGTCATTTTTCCACCAAGTGGAATAGTTTCCCAAGTAAGACCAGTATTATGGTCATAGGTGGTACCGTCATCATTTAAAGTAAAAGAAAATGCATTGCTTGCATAATCACTATCTTGTCCATAAAATGCTTCTCCAATAGAGGGAGAAATGACGAAACCATCTTGATCATAGGAGAGAGTTTGACCCGTCGTAACAACTGCTCCTAGTAAATTATTAATAGTAGTTTGTGTTTGATTAGAAGTGGTAGCGGACGAATCGGTAGTACCCTCTAAAGTAAGTGGTTCGGCTTGTGTATTTTCAGTACTACTTTGACAACCAACTAGAAGAAGACTAGTGGCAAGTACTGTGGAGATTATTTTTGTATAGTTCATAATCATATCCTTTCTTGTTTGTGAATGATTGCTAACAAGGTGCATTTTATAAGAAGTATGTGGATTTTATGTGAAACGGGTTGAATAGAAATGAAATGAAAATTGGAAGAAAATAAAAGATAATGATTGCTAGAGATGCTATAAAATATGAACAAATAATAAAAAAAATTGCAAAAATTAACAAAATATGTTAAAATAACCCTATTGTTATTTATGTTAAATGAGAGAAAGTGAGATAAGATATGCAAAGAAAAGAAGTAACGAAAGACA
>JAWXVF010000031.1:0-21894 GCA_044425555.1 Eubacteriales bacterium | reverse complement strand
AAGCTACTTCCAAATGTATGGATGAGCTTAAGAACGAATTGTTTGAAAAGCTTACAGAAGAAGAAAAACAAACACTGTTTGCTTTACTTATCAAGATAACCAATTAACAAGTTAGGAGAACAAAATGTCTAGAGTATTTAAAAGTTTTACAAAAAAGGAATGGTTCTTATTAGCAGTAACCATAGTGTTTGTAATCATTCAAGTGTTGTTGGATTTGAAAATCCCAGAATATATGAGCGAAGTTACAACTTTAGTGCAAACACAGGGTAGTGAAATAGCAGAAATTTTAACGGTCGGTGGTTTCATGTTGCTTTGTTCGTTTTCCAGTTTAGCAATTACGTTCTTAACAGGATTTTGTGCAGCAAAAGTAGCAACCAAAGTATGCATGCGAATGAGAAACGATATCTATACAAAAGTAAGTTCATTTTCAATGGCAGATATTACTAATTTTTCAACTGCAAGTTTAATAACACGTACAACGAACGATATTACTCAAATTCAAACGACTCTTTGTATGGGTTTTGTAATATTTATTAGAGCTCCATTTATGTGCATATTTGCACTTAGCAAAATTTCCACCAACAACCCATCATTTTCTTTAATAACGATTATTGCATCCATTACATTTTTGTGTGTTATATCAATCCTTTTAGCGCTAACAGTTCCAAAATCAAAAAGATTGCAAAAGATAATTGATAGACTTAACACGGTTACGAATGAACATCTAACCGGCGTTAGAGTGGTACGAGCTTACAACGCAGAAAGTTATCATGAAGATAAGTTTGAAGTAACAAACCAAGATGTAGCAAAAACAAACTCATTTGTAAACGCTACAATGGCATTTTTAAGTCCATTTTTATCAAGTTTAATGTCAGGAATTACACTTGCAGTCTACTGGGTAGGTGCTGCTTTAATTAGTTCATCAGGTAGTCCAGATGCGGCACTGGCTATTTTTTCTGATATGGTGGTTTTTTCATCTTATTCTATTATGATTATTTTATCATTTATGGTACTTACAATGATTTTTATGATGATGCCGCGTACTCTTGTTGCACTTTCTCGTATGAATGAAGTGATTAATTTTGAAAATAACATTCGTGATGGTTCAAAGAAGAATGGGGATACTACTTTCCCTGTAGCCCTTGAATTCAAAGATGTATCCTTTTCCTATGGAGAAAGCGATGAGAATGTATTGGAAAATGTTTCGTTTAAGGTCAAAAAAGGTGAAACTGTAGCCTTTATCGGTGCAACAGGCAGTGGTAAAAGCACAATTACTAAACTAGTTTTGCGTAATTACGACGTTACGAAAGGCGAAATTTTGATTAAAGGCATTAATATTAAAGAATATACACAGCACGCACTGCGTGAAAAACTTGGTTATGCTTCTCAAACTGCTGTATTATTTAATGGGGATATCACTTCAAATATTGCTTTTGGTATAGAAGAAAATATATCAACAGATAGATTAAATAAAGCTGTAGAAATAGCTCAAGCGAAAGATTTCGTAGATAAAATCGGATTTGATGGCAAAGTATCTCAAGGTGGTCTTAATCTTTCGGGTGGACAAAAGCAAAGAGTATCAATTGCTCGTGCTTTATATAAAAATGCTGAAATATATATTTTTGACGACTGTTTCTCAGCACTTGATTATAGAACAGATAGAGTGCTTAGAGAAAAACTTAGATCAGAAACAGAAGGCGCAACAAAATTATTTATTGCACAAAGAATTAGCACAGTCAAAGATGCTGACCAAATTATTGTGATAGATCAAGGTCGAGTAGCAGGAATTGGAAAACATAGCGATTTGTTATCACAGAATGAACTATATCGTGAAATTGCGGAATCTCAACTTTCTAAGGAGGAATTAAGTCATGCATAGTCAAGAAAATAAAACAAAAGGCTCAGGATCAAATTTAGGTGGCCCTCCTGGTATGGGTGGTCCTCCTGGTGCAGGTGGACGTCCTGGAGATAAGGCGAAAGACTTTACAGGCAGTCTGAAAAAATTATTTGCATATTGTGGAAAACACGCAGTCTTTATGGTGATTGCGATTGTCCTAGCAATCTCATCAGCTGTATTATCTCTTATGGGACCTAGCAAGCTAACTGAAATTACAAATCTAATTTTAGCAGGCATGTCAGATGGTATTGATTTAGAAGCAGTCTCAAGTATTGGTATTCTACTAGTTATTTTTTACGGATTAAGCCTTATTTTTGGATACCTACAAGGTGGTATCATGGCTGTTGTTTCTCAAAAAATTTGCAAAAAACTACGTACCGAAATGACAAGTAAAATAAATCGTTTACCACTTGCTTATTTTGATGGTAACTCTTATGGCGACACATTAAGTCGTTTTGTAAACGACATTGACACAATAGGCACAAGTTTAAACCAAAGTATGTCCACAATTTTTAGTGGTGTTTTAAGCTTTAGTGGAGCATTAATTCTTATGCTATACACAAACTGGGTTATGGGAGTATCGGGTTTGCTTTCTACATTGCTTGGATTTTCACTTATGGGAATTATTATTAGTAAATCTCAAAAACATTTTATTCAACAGCAAGGTAGATTAGGTGACTTAAATGGACACGTTGAAGAAACTTACACAGGGCACTCAATTGTAAAGGCATATAACAAAGAAGAGTTTGTAGAAAAGCACTTTCAAGAAAAAAATGAAAAACTATACCAATCAGCATGGAAAGCACAATTTTTGTCTGGTATGATGATGCCTATTATGAATTTCACAGGTGATTTTGCGTATGTTGTTGTGTGTGTTGTTGGTGCGTTATTGGTGATTAATGGAAGCATTTCCTTTGGCATAATTGTAGCATTTATGTTATATATTCGCATATTTACTCAACCACTTGCAACCCTTGGACAATCGGTCACAACACTACAATCAGCTGCGGCGGCAAGTGAGCGTGTGTTTGAATTTTTGGAAGAACAGGAACTTTCACAAGAAACAAATCACACTGTAAATATTAAAAATATTAAAGGTGATGTTAGCTTTAAAAATGTAGCATTTGGATATAAACCAGAAAAAATGATTATCACAGACTTTAGCGCAGAGATAAAGGCTGGCGAAAAAGTTGCAATTGTAGGGCCTACAGGTGCAGTCAAAACAACAATGGTGAATCTGCTTATGCGTTTCTATGAAGTTAGTAGTGGTGAAATTGCCATTGATGGCATTCCAATTAGCTCGATAACAAAGGAAAGTTTACACAATGCCTTCTCAATGGTTTTACAGGATACTTGGATGTTTGAAGGTAGTATCTTAGAAAACATTGCGTATAATCAAGATGTTTCCGAAGATGAAGTTATTGAGGCATGTAAGTCTGTTGGTATTCATCACACTATTAAGACAATGCCAAAAGGATATAACACAATTATGAGCAATGCTACATTGTCAACAGGTGAAAAGCAATTACTCACAATTGCTCGTGCTATGGTTAAAAAATCCGAGCTTATTATTTTAGACGAAGCTACAAGTTCGGTTGATACAAGAACAGAGCTGTTAATTGGAAAGGCGATGGATAAATTATCACAAGGTAAAACTTCATTTATCATCGCTCACAGATTATCCACTATTAAAAATGCAGATGTAATTTTGGTTATGAAAGATGGAAATATTATAGAGAGTGGAAGTCATAATGAACTTTTAGATAAAAAGGGTTTTTATGCTGAACTTTACAATAGCCAATTTGAAGAAAAATCCGAGTTATCGGACATACGGGAAACAACCAATGCCACCACTTGAAATTATTAACGCTAACACACTGCTATCATGGCTCTTTATTTCTACGATCAATTAGCTAAAACAACTTCCTCTATAGCAATCTCATCGCCAATCATTTGAGCCATAGTTCGGATTGCTAATCTCTCGAAGAAGTCAGCGTATGGCAGTGGGTGACATTCTATATAATTGTTTATATATTAAGTGTATAGATTTAAATACCTTGCATCCAGCCGCATTCCAGACAAAGAATTAGTATCGAATATACCCCAAAGCGTCCATGGCGCACAAAATTCATTAAAAATCAAAGTTACTACCAGACAAGATTGTTAATCTGCGCTATACTATAAATTTACATATAAATAAAAAACTCCACTGACTTTAAACTCAGTGGAGTTTTTCCATTTGTCATAATAAAAATCTCCTTTAAATTTGTATTTGTAGTTTGCCTACCTTTACATTTTAAAGGTGAACGTGTAGAATGAGAAGAGAAGTCAACGCGATAGCGTTTTAGTTCAATGAGCACAACTCTTGGTAGAGTATTTCAATAGGTTTAGAGAGTAAAAGAAATCTAATCCCGAAGTACCTGTACTGTGAGAACAAATAAACATATTTTATATAATGAATGGAGATATGTTATAAATATGATTAGCAAAAAAATAAATTCAACACCTATGTGTTATTATATTTCTGAGGATAGACACGAAGAAACAGTTTTATTCATTCATGCAGCTTTTGCTGATAATACACAGTATTCAACGCAAATTGAAGAGTTTTCAAAAATATTTACTGTAATTACTGTTGATTTGATTGGACACGGGAATTCGACTGAAACGCAAAAAGGCGATGGAATAGAAAAGACTTCACATTATATTAAAACTATTTTGCAAGAAGAAAATATCCAAAAAGTTCATCTTGTTGGAGTTTCAATAGGTGCAGTTCTTATTCAAGATTTTGCTAATCAATATTTAGAAATGGTATCTTCTATTTCTTGTTTCGGTGGATACGATATAAATAATTTTGATTTATCTATGCAGAAAGAAAATGGAAATGCACAAGGACTTATGATGTTAAAGGCGATTTTTTCTATTAAATGGTTTGCCCAAAGCAATAAACTTATTTCAGCCTATACACCACAAGCGCAAGAAGAATTTTATCAAATGAATATTAGATTTCCTAAAAAATCATTTATGTACCTTGCAGGATTAAATAGCATGGTAAATAAACACGTTACGAAAAGGAATTATCCTATTCTTATAGGCTGTGGAGATAAAGACGTTCCAATGGAGTTAAAAGCAGTTGAAATGTGGCATAAATTAGAACCTGACAGCGAACTGATAGTATTTAACAATGCAGGGCATCTTGTAAATATGGATGTACCTCACGAATTTAATAAAACGGTAATAGATTTTATATTGCGGACAAAATGAGCACTGCACGGTATAAGGGATAGCCTCCCCCTTTAAGTAGGCTAATAAATCCAATAACGAAGTAACTAAAATATGGTTGGAATACCATGCAATGAATATAATAGTTATGGAGGAAATATGTCTTTAGGAGCAAAGTTACAGCCAATTATAATTATATCAGCCGCCTTTTTAGGAGTGGTAATGGGTAGATTTACTATACTAGGAAATGTTTCAACAGGTTACATTGAACTATTTTTGATGATGTTGCTCTACGTCTTATTTATTTGTTTTTCTTGGAAGTGAAATTCAAATGGAAACAACAGATATTCTGCAAAGTGTTCTCATTGTTTTACTGATTCCGTTTATGCTAGGACTGATAACAAATGCATTATTGAAAAAGAAAGTTTATACAAAACAGTGGATAAATAACCAAAGTGATAATTTACAATTGCTTTTTTTGTGTTTGGCTATCATTGTTATGTTTGCCTCAGAGAGTGATAATTTATTTAAAAACTCAGGTCTATTAATAACACTATTTTTTCCACTATTCATATTTTTTGTGCTAATTCTTATGATTGGTCAATAACTGGGCGGCTATTGAAGTTTTCAAAAAAAGATATTATTGCACTGAATTTCACAACACTTGCTCGCAACTCACCTTTATCACTAGCAATTGCAGTAGCAACATTTCCAGAAATGCCTTTAGTGTCCTTGTCGCTAGTGATTGGACCACTCATCGAATTGCCGATTTTATCTATAATATCAAATATTTTGTTTAAGTGGAATGAACGAGAGTGATAGTTAGTTGTCGAAATATGCAAATAAGTAATTTTGTTTATTGTGCAAATTATGAGCACAAGGTGGAGTAGGAGAAGGATTTGTTTTAGAAAAAAATGAATGCTTGATAGAAATGGCTGAAGATAAGCTCGAATACTTATATCATTTGGTAGGGTATCAAGAAGTTGTATTAAAGCTTTGGAGCAGTGGCTCTGTTATTGTTAATATAAGTACAGACTACATTGAATATGATTGGAAATAGGAGAAAATTCGTCATTTGCGATAAGATTATGAACACAGCACGGTATACCTCTAATTGTAAGTTGTTTAAGTAAGCAAATTGGTCAAAGTGAAAGTATTATGATAATAAGTAAACTGTGTTATGGTTCTGACAGTGTAAATGTCAAAAAAGTTATAGACAGAAGTATTGGTACATCAGTGGCTTTTTTCACCTATAGAAAAAGAAAGACCCACCATATATCCCGATATTCCATGAAACTCAAGCTAATTGTCATATTTTATGGATAATTCTCTAGAAAATTACATAGTTATTATGAAAGAAGTTTTCAAGAGATGGTTCTATCAGTTATAAGAGTGCAATCAGAGATAGATGGAAATACAAACTTTGTAACAAGTTTTGTAAATGGAATCAGGAACGATATAGATGCTGTAAAAAATGCAATTGAATTAACATACAACAATGGACTAGCGGAAGGAAGTGTGAATAAAATAAAAGTAATCAAACGTATTATGCATGGTCGCAATAGCTTTTCATTATTAAAAGGAAAAGTATTGAGACTTGAATCAAAGAAGAAAACCAACTAACTTCGGAAAGAACCAAAAAAACACTTGACAAAATGAAATACTTGTTATATCCTATTCTAGAATTAAATAAAAGAAACCGTTGAGAGAGAAGAGTAGACTTTACGAGTTATTACAGAGAGTTGCAGATGCTGGGATTGCAATATAATAGATTATGTTGAATGGACTTTTGAGGACAACCTGAAATGAATAATGATAGTATATCATTAGGATAGTAGGCGTTGGCGGGGAACCGTACCCGTTATCAGTGCGGCACGTATGATTGTATGTGAGAAAGTGGGATATGAGGAATCGTATTCAATTTGAGTGGTACCACGATAATAATAACTTATTACCGTCTCAAGCAATAGCTTGGGGCGGTTTTTTTTGTAATGATAATATGCAAAGAGAATGAGTGAGGTTATTGTAGAACTACTAGTTAGAAACATGAGGAAAGAAAGAGGAGAAGACAATGAAAATGAAACAATTAGCAGGAATGATGATGGCAATTACCATGACTACTATGATGGTAACAGGATGTGGTTCAGATACGGGAAGTACATCTAATGAGGTTGCTACAGAAGCAATTACAGAAGTTGGTGATGAGGCAGTTAACGAAACAGAAATGGAAGAATCTGCAGAGGAAGAAACTAGTGTATTAGAACCTGTGACAATTGGAATTTCTCAATTTGCAGTACATGGTTCTCTTGATAATTGTAAAGACGGTTTTTTAGCTGGACTGGCAGAAGAAGGATATGTAGAAGGTGATAATTTAGAAGTAATATTTGATAATGCACAATCAGATATGGGAATGGCAAGTACGATTGCAGATAACTTTGTATCAAGAAATGTAGATTTGATCTGTGGAATAGCAACACCAAGTGCTATGACTGCATATAATTCTACTATGGGGACAGATATTCCTGTTATTTATTCCGCTGTAACCGATACAATAGCGGCAGGATTTACAGCAGAAGATGGTTCTAATACAGGTAATATCACAGGAACTTCTGATGCGTTACCAATTGCATTGCAATTACAAATGATTCGTGATATTTTACCAGATGCAACGACAATTGGAATTATCTATACAACAAGTGAAGCCAATTCCATAAGTGCTATTGAAGAATATCAACTACAAGCACCAGCCTATGGTTTTGAAATTGTAGCAACGGGAATCAATACTATAGCAGACGTATCTCTTGCAGCAGCAGATATGGTAGGAAAAGTGGATTGCATTAATAATTTAACAGATAACACAGTGGTATCAGCGTTACAAGTAGTGGTAGAAGCTGCAAATGCTAAGAATATTCCTGTATTTGGTAGTGAGGTAGAGCAAGTAAAAGCAGGATGTGTAGCATCACAAGGGTTAGATTACTTTGACTTAGGTATTCAAACAGGGGTAATGGCTGCACAAGTATTAAGTGGAGCAGTAAACATTGCAGATCTTCCATTCCAAGTGATTACAGAAGCACAATTATATATTAATACAGCAGCAGCTGAAAAAATTGGATTGATACTAGAGGAATCTTTTATTGTAAATGCTGCAGAAATATTTGAAGAAATTGTAGTAGAATAACATAAAATAACAAGTGCTATATAATTTAGAAGTATAAATTAATTACCATGGAGGAATAGAATGGTTTTATTCATTAGTGTGTTAGAACAAGGTTTTATCTACGCAATTATGGCATTAGGTATGTATATTACTTATAAAATATTAGATTTTCCGGATTTAACAGTAGATGGTAGCTTCCCTTTGGGAGCTGCCATAACAGCTGTGTTACTGGTGAAGAATGTGAATCCCCTTCTAACCTTGCCGATATGCTTTGTGTCAGGTTGTCTTGTGGGTGTGATGACTGGGTTGATTCATGTAAAGTTTCGAGTACGGGATCTATTATCTGGGATTATTATGATGACAGCATTGTATTCAGTAACCCTTGCCATTGCAGGTAGGGCGAATTTGCCATTTTATAATTCATCCACCATTTTTAATAATGAACTGGTAAATGGATTCTTTCCAGAAGCCTTGACCCCATATAAGACTTCTATTGTGATGATTTTGATTGCAGTAGGAATTAAATTATTACTAGATGCTTATCTTTCTACAAAATCAGGATTTTTATTACGTGCTGTGGGAGATAATGAGACTATTGTAACCTCCTTGGGAAAAGATAAAGGGCGTGTCAAAATAGTAGGACTTGCCATTGCTAATGGTCTTGTATCTTTAAGTGGTTGCTTGTTTGCTCAGCAACAGAGATTTTTTGATATTTCCATAGGAACAGGAACAGCGGTGATTGGACTTGCAAGTGTAATTATAGGAACTAGCTTATTAAAGAAGATAACTATGCTTCGTATCACTACGAATGTAGTTATTGGTTCTGTTATCTATAAAGCTTGTGTTGCTATGGCTATACGAATTGGTTTGCCATCCGTATGGTTGAAATTTGTAACAGCATTGTTATTCTTAATGATCTTAACTATAGGAATGACTCGAAAAGAAGAATAGTCGCTAGGAGGGGATTATATGCTAATATTGGATAATATTGGGAAACGTTATAATGCAGGAACGGTGAATGAAACGTGTTTATTTAATGGATTTCACTTAGAAGTGGCGGAAGGTGATTTTGTTTCTGTAATTGGAAGCAATGGCTCTGGTAAGACTTCTATTTTAAATATTTTATGTGGAACAATACCTATGGAAGAAGGACAGATCACCATACGTGGAGTGGATATTTCTAAGACGAAAGATTTTAAGAGGCAACAGACCATAGGGAGAGTATACCAAGATCCTACCAAGGGAACGTGTCCTAGCATGACTATTTTAGAAAATATGGCAATCGCAGAGAATAAGGGAAAAAGTTTTTTCTTAACGAGAGGTGTGGATAAGAAGAAAATCACCTATTATCAAGAACTGTTACAACCGCTAAATCTAGGCTTAGAAGATAAAATGCATACACAAGTAGGTCTGTTATCTGGAGGACAACGACAAGCGTTGTCTCTTTTAATGGCGACTATGACACCATTAGATTTTTTGATTCTAGATGAGCATACAGCAGCATTAGATCCTAAAACCGCAGAGATTATTATGGAATTAACAGGACGTATTGTAAAGGAAAAGAAGCTTACTACTATTATGGTTACACATAATCTACGCTACGCTGTGGAGTATGGAAATCGCTTAATTATGATGCATCAAGGAAAGATTATTCTAGATTATTCTGGGGAAGAGAAGCAGCAAGTACAAGTGCAAGAGCTTATGCAAGTATTCAATGAAATTAGTGTGGAGTGTGGGAATTGATGAAACCTAAATTATTATATGGAATCAGTGGAGCAGTGCTAAAAAATATTGCAATCTTTAGTATGTGTATTGATCACTTTGCAGCGATTGTATTAAATGGTTGGTTGCAAGTTAGAAATACGTCAAATTTCGTATATTATACACAAGGATTTTGGCAGGAATTCTTAATGAGTCCTACTTTAAATACTGTATATTATACCATGCGATGCATTGGGAGATTGGCATTTCCTATTTTTGCATTTCTCATTGTAGAAGGGGTATTTCACACAAGGAAACCATTTAGGTACTTAGGGCGATTGGCTATTTTTGCCTTGATTTCGGATGTGCCATTTGACCTGGCATTTCGTGGAACATTCTATACAACAAGGTATCAAAATGTACTATTCACTTTATTGATTGGAGCAGTTACTATTATGTGTATGGAGCAACTAAGAAAAAAGAGTTCCTTGCCTATTTTGATAAAAGGAATGGGATTAGTGGGTTTCTTGTTAATGGGTAGTAGTCTAGCAGAATTGTGGAATACCGATTATGGAATGTATGGAATTCTTACCATTGTAGTAATCTATTTCTTACGAGGAAAACCGATATTACAAGGGATTGCAGGGGCAAGCGTATTGTATTCTATGACTCGTATACAGATTTATTCTTATCCTGTAGTATTTTTATTAGAACGGTATAATGGAAATCGAGGACGACAGAATCAGTATTTCTTTTATTTGTTTTACCCTCTCCATATTTTAGTATTCTATGGAATTTTGCAAGGGATAATGAAATATCTTTTGTAGATAGAGGATTCTACAAAACTAAGTAGACCAACTAGACAAAGCTAGTTGGTTTTATTGTATTTTTCTTCACAATATTTGCAACGATAGACTTCTTTTGCCACATCTGTTAAGTGAAATACATGAGGCAATTCTTGTTCAATAGAAGTAATGCAACGAGGGTTGTTACATTTAATAATATCTGTTATTTTTTCTGGTAGAGTCAAAGTTCTTTTCGCTACTATTTCGCCATTTTGAATCACGTTCACGGTAATGGTATGGTCAATATAACCTAAAACATCCATGTTCAAGTGATCAATGGGACACTCTACCTTTAGAATATCCTTGCTTCCCATTTGTTTGCTCTTAGCATACTGAATAATAGCACTTGTATATTTGCTTTTATCTAGTTGCAATTGATGATATACAGTGAGGCTAGTACCAGCCTTAATATGATCTAATACAAATCCTTCTTCGATTTTTCCGACGTTTAACATTAGAATTCCTTTCTGTTCTATAGATAGATATAATAATAGATACAATGATGATTATGGTGTTATGTTTAATAAAGTAAGAATTAATGCCATTCTAACATACACTCCGTATTGTACTTGTTGAAAATAAGCAGCACGAGGGTCGCTGTCTATTTCTACAGCAATTTCGTTGACTCTTGGAAGGGGGTGTAAGATGAGCATATCTTCTTTAGCTAGTACCATTTTCTCGTTATTTAGAATATAGAAATCCTTTAGACGTACGTAATCTTCCTCATTAAAGAAACGTTCTTTTTGTACTCTTGTCATATAAAGTAGATCAAGCTTATCCATGACTTCCTCTAACCGAATGACTTCTTCATAAGAGATGTTATTTTGATTGAGGATATCTTCACGTATGTATTCTGGAATTCGTAATTCTTCAGGGGATATAAATACAAAATGAATATTAGGATACCGAATTAAGGCATGAATGAGAGAATGAACGGTGCGACCAAATTTTAAATCACCACATAAACCAATAGTAAAGTCATCTAAACGACCTTTTAAAGAGCGAATGGTAAGTAGATCCGTTAAGGTTTGAGTGGGATGTTGGTGACCACCATCTCCTGCATTAATAACAGGAATGGAAGATTTTGAAGAGGCTACCATAGGGGCTCCTTCTTTGGGGTGTCGCATGGCACAAATATCAGCGTAACAAGAAATCATACGAATGGTATCAGAAACACTTTCTCCTTTAGAAGCAGAGGAAGAAAGGGCATCGGAAAATCCTAGAACAGTTCCTCCTAATTGATACATAGCGGATTCGAAGCTTAACCTTGTTCTCGTACTTGGCTCATAGAAGCAAGTGGCTAATTGCTTTCCTACACATAGATTAGAATAGCGAGTGGGATTTTCTTCAATATCATTAGCTAGTTGAAAAAGTGTTTCTAATTCATCAGTTGTAAAATCCAGTGGACTCATTAAATGCTTCATAGGTAAGTACTCCATTTCTTACAAGTAAACTAATCCCTCATTAGGGAATGTAACATCTTTATTATAACAAAAAAAATAAGAAAAGTAAATTGACAGAATAGTAGAGACGTGGTAGGATGTTTGAGGTAAATAATTTAATATGGTATATTGTTAAATTGCAAAAGGGAGAAAAGAAAATGAAAAAAAAGAATTTACTAGGAATGTTAGCAGTAGTAGGTACTATGATGTTAGTGGCTTGTGGTAGTTCAACCGACACGGATACAGTTACTAATGTGGTAGAAGAGGTGGAAACAACAGAAGAAACAGCGGAAACAGAAGAACAAGAAGATATAGAACAAGTAGAAGAATTAGAATTAACAGAGTTGATTATGGGGTTTGATGCAAATTTCCCACCATATGGTTACCAAGATGTTAGTGGAGAATATGTAGGGTTTGATATTGATCTTGCACAAGAAGTATGTGATCGACTTGGAATTACATTAGTAAAACAACCAATTGATTGGAATTCTAAGGATATGGAATTAGAATCAGGAGCAATTGATTGCATATGGAATGGATTTACCTTAAGCGAAGCGCGTGCAGATGCATATACATGGTCAGTGCCATATGTAGATAATAGTCAAGTGTTTGTGGTGTCAACGGATTCAGGAATTACTACGATTGCGGATCTTACTGATATGGTAGTAGTTGTACAAGCAGGTTCGTCAGCACTAGAAGCGTTAAGTACAGAAGAAGGAAATGAATTAGTAGCTACTTTTCAAGAGTTAATGGAAGTGCCAGATTATAATAATGCATTTATGCAATTAGAATCTGGGGTAGCAGATGCAGTGGCATTAGATATAGGAGTAGCTAATTATCAATTAAGCACAAGAGATGGTGCATTTATAATGATGGAAGAACCATTGTCTACAGAAGTGTATGCTATTGGATTTTTATTAGGAAATACACAATTGAAAGACATGGTAGAAGGACAACTTATGGAGATGGTAGAAGATGGAACATTTATGGACATTGCTACTACATGGGGATTGCAAGATAGTGTTACATTAGGAAGATAATAAGATTACATGGATTCCAAAAGGGAGCGAATAGATGCTCCCTTTTTTTAAGATTTTAGTGAAGAAAGGGAAGTGGATTGTATGGACATGATTACAATGATTAGACAATTAGGAAGTGGAATGGTTGTCACAATACAAATATTTATGGTAACTTTATTATTTGCTCTTCCATTAGGAATGATTATTGCTTTTGGTCGAATGTCGAAAAACATTGTGATTTGTTCCCTTACCAAATTATACATTGCGATTATGCGTGGGACCCCACTAATGTTACAATTAATGGTGGTATATTTTGGACCGTATTACTTATTTGGGATTAAAATCACATCTTCTTATCGTTTGACAGCGGTACTTATAGGATTTGTGATTAATTACGCAGCCTATTACGCAGAGATTTATCGAAGTGGATTTATCTCCATACCAATTGGTCAGTATGAAGCAGCGAAAGTGCTTGGGTATAATAAGATACAGACCTTTTTAAAGATTATTTTACCACAAGTAGTAAAGCGTGTATTACCAACTGTTACTAATGAAATGATTACCCTTGTCAAAGATACTTCACTAGCTTTTGTCATTGCAGTATCGGAAATGTTTACACAAGCACAGAAAATTGCATCGGCACAGACTACCATGACCCCATTTATTATTGCTGCTATTTTTTACTTTATATTTAATTGTGTGATTGCATATGGAATGGAACGAGTGGAGAAGAAATTAAATTATTACCAATAGGAGTAGTGAGATGAATTTATTAGAAATCAACCATATGAAGAAAAGTTTTGGGGATGTAGAAGTTTTGCGTGATATATCTCTCAATGTAAGAGAAGGAGAAGTTATTGCGATTATTGGTCCATCAGGTTCTGGGAAATCTACACTGTTACGATGTGCTACTTTATTAGAAACTATGGATGGTGGAGATTTGATCTATTCGGGAGATTATGCGGCTAGAAATTCGTCCAAAGGAAAAAGTATATATGCAAACAAAAAAGAATTAAAACAAATCCAAAGAAAATTTGGACTTGTTTTCCAAAGTTTTCATTTGTTTCCTCATTATACAGTCATGAAGAATATTGTGGATGCACCTATAAGTGTGGAAAAAGTTTCTAAGAAAGAAGCCATTCAAAGAGGTGAAAAATTATTAAAGCAACTTGGATTAGAAGAGAAAAGAGCTTCCTATCCGTGTCAATTATCGGGTGGGCAGCAACAAAGAGTTTCTATTGCGAGAGCGCTTGCGTTGCAACCAGAGATATTATTCTTTGACGAACCAACATCAGCTCTTGATCCAGAGTTAACGGGAGAAGTTTTAAAGGTAATTAAGCAATTAGCCGATGAGAATATGACTATGATTATTGTAACCCACGAGATGATGTTTGCTAAAGAAGTAGCAGACCGTATTATCTTTATGGAGGAAGGTGTTATTAAAGCAGAAGGAACACCAGAGGAAATATTTGAGTCTACCAAGGAGCGAGTACAAGAATTTATTGGAAAATATCGTGCATAGATGGAAAAGACAATACCAATTGTTAACCTGAAAAAAATACTAGTTGACAATTGAAAAGATCTTCGTTTATAATGATATAAGAAACAGATCATAAAGATCATAAATTTATTATACGAGGAGGCACTTATGCAAACGAAAGAAACTATAGAAACAATCTCATCGAATCATTCCTTATCTGTAAAAACCATTACCTACATAGGACTAATGACCGCAATACTCTGTATTTTAGGACCTATGTCTATTCCAATTGGTGTAATTCCTATGTCTTTAACGAATTTTGCTGTCTTTTTCATTGCCGTGTTATTGGGTGGTAAAATGGGAACGATTAGTGTAGCAGTTTACTTATTACTTGGAGCAATTGGACTACCAGTATTTTCTGGATTTACAGGGGGAGTTGGAAAATTATTTGGACCAACAGGAGGATATTTGCTAGCATTCTTATTGTCACCTATGATGATAGCGTTATGCGAGCAGTTCGTTAAGAAAAAAGTAGTGGCTAGCATAATAGGGATGATTGTTGCAAGTATTGTGATCTATATTCTTGGAAGTGGTTGGTTGGCTGTTCAAACTGGTATGACTATGGAAGCTGCAGTGGCAACCGGTGTAATTCCGTTTCTATTATTTGATGCAGGAAAGATTGCGGCTGTTATACTTCTTGCTATACCTGTGAAAAAAGTATTGGTAAGAATAAATGGAGAGATGAAATAAGATATTATAGTTGTGCTTTTTGTAACGCTACAAAGGTGGGTGTATAGTGTAAATAGGGGATAATAAAAAAGACTGTTAGATTTCTAATAGTCTTTTTTTACATGATTAAATTAATTGTTTCAACAAGAACCGTAATCCTTTGTATCCATAATTTGCCAATTTAAGGAAATCAGTGGATTTGCCAAGTGAATGGATAGTCTCTAGGTCTTTCTTTAATAACTGTTCATCCAATACGGCTTCATAATCGTAAGGAATATTTACTTTGGTAACCTTTAGTTTTAGTAATTCTTTGAATTCTTCGTAGCTAAATTGTCCTTCAAAATGAATGGTAAAATGAAAGCTCTTAGTGACCTCGCGAATGTCATGGATCGTATTTAGAGCTAAGGTCTTAAAGTCTTCGCAGGACGCTGGTAGATCAATGGTTAAGGAGTAGATTTTCAACTTAGCTAATCTAGTAAGCTCACTAGCCGATAGGGGTTGTGGTCTACCAAGTTCGTCAAAGAGAGAGTATTTTAGTTCTAAAATAGAACTTTTCTTCTTTGCCAATTTAGATAAGGTCTTCATTTCCTCTAGTTGAGTCTTTAGTGGTAGGTCTGGTGCATGGTAGATAACAGAAGAATAGCCGAGCGAAATGGCAGTATAACATTCTTCGAAATTTCCATCATCTAAGTGAATACACACAGGAATTTTAATTTTATTCTCCTTCATAATTGCTCGTATCTCGTCAATAGCATTGTGATACTGTTTTTCGCTACCATCTAGTAGATGGTTCACACAGATGACGGTGGGAGCTTTTAAGTGCTTTGATTCAATTAAAACCCTTGTTACATCATCATAGGTATCTAAGTGGTATTGACCGATTGCGTACCGAAGGAGAGTGGCATTTTTTTGTAATATTTTTTCGGAGAATACTTTCCGTTTTTTTAGTTTTATTTTTTTGATTTTGAGTCCGTTCTTCGATTTTAATTGTTGTAATATTTGTATAGGATTATTTCCAGCAAGAGTAGTTAAGGTGGTACCTGTGGCAGTTGTAGTAGCTGCTGTAGCTGCTGCACCAGCACTAGCAATTGCTACAGCAGCCCCACCAGCAACAACAGCTACAGTACCTACGGTGGAAGCTACAGCAATTCCCATGGCGTTGGTAACGGTAGTAGTTGGTAGATTTCCCATATAGGATTCTGGAACTTTTGTGGTCTCTATAATAGTAACATTGCTTCCGGTAACAGGAGTGGTTTCGGAGGAATCAAGTTCAGGAACTACCGTAGGAGTGGGTGGAGTGTTTTGTATACTTTCCTCTTCTATTGGAATGTCTTCCTCCTCTTCTGTGTTATGTGAGTATTCTGTAATGGAATCTTGGTTGCTTTCAGGTTCATCAGACTCTAGTTCATTCTCATCAGGTTCAGGTGTTCCCTCATCGTTAGAATCCTCCTCTTTGGAATCTTCATCGTTAGAATTATCCTCTTTGGAATCTTCATCATTAGAATCCTCCTCTTTGGAATCTTCATCGGAAGCAATAATCTCATAAGTGACATCGTCTTTAATGGTTAAGGTATAATTACTAGCAAGAAATCCTGTGCCATCTATAAGAGTTAAGGTACCACCAAGAATGGCATAGTTTCCCGCTTCTTCACCAGTTTCTCGTGTTAGACTTCCTGTAAAAACAGGCGTTTCCCCACCTTCTGTTCCAATTACTTGGTAGGTGATAGCAGACTCACTTTCGCCGATGGTATGAGATTGCCCAGAATCTGGTATGACTACTAATTTTTTCGGAGTAATGGAAAAGGTAATGGTAATAGTGCCAGTATAATTGCCTATCCCCGTAATGGTAATGGTGGCTATATTAGCACCTACATTCTTATTATCAGAATAAGTAATCGTATAGTCACTACCTTGTATCAGTTCAGTAGTATCTAAGGTAACGGTAGGAGTTGGTTCTATGTCGCTACCACTGTATGTGTAGTCAGAGTCTATATCTGTAATAATGCTACTAGTTAAGTCTATGGTAGGAGTTGGTTCTCCGAATATGGAGTAACTATCTGTATCGTCTCGCCAAGTGAGATAGTTAGCTTGTAGGTTGTCGTTTAAAGTCTCTGTTAAAGATTTGGAATCTACAACATTCGTTGGAACGGTAAAGCTTGTACAATTACTGGTAGTTCCACCATTAATACCTATGGTGTCAGCCGTATTGTCCCAGTAACAATAAGTAACCGTTTGCCCATTGCTTCCAACAACGGAGGCTTTTTTATCACTGCTATTAATGTAGGCAATGGTTCCTCTATTGTAGCAATTATGAACTGTTCCACCAGATACGTTACAACCAGCAATTCCACCTAGATTGTTGGTAGAGGTAGTTAGGTTGCTATTGGTATTGTAGCAGTTACTAATAGATGCAACACCATCATTCGAACCCACAATGCCAGCTACATTGTCGTTAGAACCTTGGATGGTACCAGTACCAATGTTATAGCAATTTCGAACTTGTCCAATATTTTTTCCGACGATTCCACCGGTGTTATAATTACCAGATATAATGCCGCTTGCATTGTTGTAACAGTGGTCGACTAATCCTCCGTTGTTTAAGCCAGCGATTCCACCAGTATTATTTCCGCTGTTTGAGTTTGTTACGCTTCCGCCACCAGTGTTATAACATTCTAAGATAGAGCCTTGGTTAGAACCAACGATCCCACCAACATGTAAATCTCCAGAACCATTCATACTTTTGATGGTACCTGTATTAGAAGATTCAGATATGGTACAACTACTATGGTTGTATCCAGCAATTCCACCTATATTAGCGTAAGAACCTTCACTTGTGACCGTTCCAGTATTGGTACAATTTGTAATAGAAGCGACAGAAGAATCTTTGTAATTCATTCCAGCAACGCCACCTAGATATGCTAAGGAGTCTTTACCAGTACATTTTACATCACCTGTATTGTGACAATTCTCAATAGTCCCTAAATTCTTGCCGACTACACCGCCAACAATAGAACCAGATATGGTTATACTAGCCTTATTGGTACAATCTTTCACAATGCCACTATAATTACACCCTACAATACCTGCAAAGTGCCACTTATCACTCGTAAGAGATATGGTCATTTCATTAGTACAACCTTCAATAGTACCTCGTGTATTATAACCAGCAATCCCACCAATATTTTCAGCAGAACTACTATCTTTTATAGTAATACCGCCAGTGGATTGATTCGTACAATTACGAATAGTACCATCTACCATATCCCCAACAATACCACCTATTTGGGAAGTGGCTGCTATTTTTACATTTGTTTGAAGACTACAATCTTCTATAGTGCCATTTAACAGATACCCAACAATGCCACCAATAAAGTTTGTTCCATCTATGGTTGGATTAGAACGTACAATACAATCGGTAATACTTCCGCTTTGCATATACCCAACAATGCCACCAATGTAGCTAGTTCCACTAATAGAAGAATTACTGCTAAAAGTACAATTGTTAACAGTACCTGTATTTTTTCCGGTAATGCCCCCAATATTAGTGGTGCCAGTGATTCCTAAATCAGCAGTACAATTAGTAATGGTACCTTGATTTTCGCCGACAATACTACCTACATTATTCCCGTTAGTTGTGAGTGTACTATTAGTGGTAATGTGACAATTGGTAATTAGACCTTTATTTTCGCCAGCAATACAAGCAATATCAGTACCACTTGATGTAATATTAATCTTTGCATTAGAAAGTGTAAGATTTTTCACGATTCCGTTAGTACCAACATAGCCAAATAATGCTTGGTCATTAGCACTATTACTTCCGTCAAGGGTAAGATTAGAAATAGTACGATTATTGCCATCCAAGGTACCTGCAAATTGACTACTAACACCGCCAATAGGTGTCCAAGTACCTGATAAAGTGATATCTGCACCTAGTTTGTAGTGTGCATTTAATTGGTTTCTAACATTGTCTAGATGTTCTTGGGTGGTAATCATATAAGGGTCTGTATCTGTACCAAATCCACTGTCAAAATCTCCTGTGGCAAATGTTTCAATAGCCATGAGTGCTATGCCAAGAGAGGATTCTTCTTGGGTAATTAATTCTTTAGAAGCATCTTTGTTTTCTATACGTTCGTTAGTGGTAGGTTCGTTTGTTTCGACTTGTTCTTCCCATTCAGCTTGCGAATCTGTTACTTCTTCGAGTGAAATTGGTTCTTCCCATTCAGCTTGCGAATCTGTTGCTTCTTCGAGTGAAACTTGTTCTTCCTGTTCATCTAGGAAAGAATCAGTAATACTATTTTGACTGACAGTATCATTGTCTATAGTGAAGTCATCTAAGTCGTCGGCTAAGGTATAAAAGGTGGAAATCGCAAAGAAACTTACGATAAAAAGAGTGAGGAAAGAAAGGAATACTTTTTGGAGAGAAGTTTTGTGAGTATCTTCATATTCGTGTTCGGACATAACAAAACCCTCCTCGTTGTTCGATTCTTTCCTAAAAAAATTTTGACATAAACAGCCAAAGTATGTAGTATTTATAACATATTTTCCTTAAATTGTCAATTTAATTGAAGGATTCGGCAAAGTTTTTCTGCTTGACGGAAAAAGGTACATGATTTATAATTAGGGTAATTATGCAATAATGTTATCTAGTGAAAATCACCAACAGATTGGGGTACTGAATGATTAATAGTATGACAGGGTTTGGACGAAGTGAATTCGTTGAAAACAATGGAAAAGTAACGATTGAGATCAAGTCAGTAAATCACCGTTATTTAGACATTAATATGAAATTACCGAAGAAGTTACATTTTTTTGAATCCCAGATGAGAACTTTTTTAAAAGCCTATATGCAAAGAGGTAAGGTAGATGTATTTGTAACGTATGAAAATGTGGTGGAAGAAACAAGTGGCATTGTATATCATTCTCAATTAGCAAAAGAGTATGCTAGTCATATGGCACAACTTGCCAAGGACTGTAATCTTGTGAATGATCTAAAGGCGACTACATTGGCAAGATTTCCAGAGGTATTTACTATGGAAGAAACGGTGCTAGGAGAAGAAGAACTCTGTGCAATGGTAGAAAAAGGGTTGCACATGGCAGCAGGAGCATTTGTTCAGACACGTCAAGTAGAAGGTGAACGTTTGAAGAAAGATATGCTTGTGAAATTGGGAGGTATGTTAGAACGGGTTACTTTTATAGAAGCACAGATGCCACAAGTTGTAAGCGACTATAAGGAGAAATTGTTAAGGAAGATTCGAGAATTGTTAGAGGATGCTCAGATAGAGGAAGCTAGACTCATGACAGAAGTAACGATTTTTGCAGATAAGTCGTGTGTGGATGAAGAAGTAGTTCGTTTGCGAAGTCATATTGAAACCACTAGAGAAACGCTAGTAGAAGGTGGAGTGGTGGGTAGGAAGTTAGATTTCATTGCACAAGAGATGAATAGAGAAGCCAATACGATTCTTTCTAAAGCAGGAAGTTTAGCAATCTCTAACTGTGCAATTGAATTAAAAACAGAGATAGAGAAGATTAGGGAACAGATTCAAAATATTGAGTAGATGGTGAGAGTATGAATAGTTTAATTCATGTTGGATATGGAAATATTGTGAATGCCTCTAAAATGATAGCCATTGTAAGTCCTGAAGCAGCACCTATTAAGCGAATGATACAAGCTGCGAAAGAGCAAGGAGTAGCAATTGATGCTACACAGGGACGTAAGACGAAAGCAGTACTGGTTATGGAAAATGGGCAAGTAGTATTGTCTGCATTACTGCCAGAGACAATTGCTAATCGTATACAAGGAGAAAGTAGAGGAATTGATGAAGTATAATGAAAAAGGTGTGTTAGTAGTAGTTTCAGGATTTTCAGGTGCTGGTAAGGGAACATTGATGAAATCGTTAGTGAATCAATATGATAATTATGCACTTTCTGTTTCTATGACAACACGTGATAAGCGAGAACAGGAAGTAGAAGGTCAGTCCTACTTTTTCGTGTCGCAAGAGGAATTCCTAGAGAAGATACAAGAGGATAAATTGATTGAATACGCCAGTTATTGTGGGAATTATTATGGGACACCACGAGAATATGTAATGAATCAATTAGAGCAAGGGAAGAATGTTATATTAGAAATAGAGATTCAAGGAGCGTTAAAGATTAAGGGGAAATATCCTAATGCATTACTGCTCTTTGTAATGCCACCAAGTGCTAATGAATTAAAAAGTCGCTTAGTGGGACGTGGAACGGAAACAATAGAAGTAATTGATGCTCGATTATCTCGTGCTACAGAAGAAGCAGAAGGCATTGAGGAATATGATTATTTCGTAGTCAATGATCGGTTAGAAGAATGTGTAGAACAGATTCATGCCATTATTCAACTGTCGCATAATCAGCCAGTTAGAAATGCAA
>JAWXVF010000223.1:0-2860 GCA_044425555.1 Eubacteriales bacterium | reverse complement strand
CAGGAAATGTGCCAAGCGTTAGAGGAAATGAAAGAAGATGCAAGAGAAGAAGGAAGACAGGAAATGTGCCAAGCGTTAGAGGAAATGAAAGAAGATGCAAGAGAAGAAGGAAGAGAAGAAGGAAGAGAAGAAGGGAATATTTATTTAATACGCCGAAAAATCAACAAAGGAATATCTGGTGCACAGATTAGTGAACATTTAGAACTTGAAAAATCTTATGTGACGAATGTAATGGAAATCATAAAAGAAAATCCACAATCTAGTGATTTAGAGATTGTACAATGTATGAATGAGAACAGTATGGTACATTAGAGTGTAAAATTGAATTATTGCTAACTTCCCATAATTCATCATACTCAAAAATACAATGACATCTTATGTATGCAGAGAACATAGAAAAACTCTATTATTTTTGATACAATATCGAGTAGGATATCCAACTCAATATTATGTAGAAAGGGTGCTATTATGTATTATGATTTTCTTGTAGAAATACCTGAAAATACAGGGAAGATTTCTAAGAATAAACGAGGCGAAACCGTATATATTGAATATACATATGAACGAAAATATATCCCAGAGAAAAAGTATAATGTAGCAAAAAGAACTACTATTGGAAAAATGTGTAATGAAACTCCTACGATGATGTATCCCAATCCTAATTTCGAGAAATACTTTCCAACTATTACACTTCTCACAGATAAGGGAGATAGTTCAAGAAGTAGTTGTGTGAAAGTCGGTACTTATCTTGTGATGAAAAAAATAGTAAAAGATTACAATCTCTCCGAGCTATTATCATCTCATTGGATGAACGAGGACAAGGACTACTACTAGATTTTGCAATGTATTCAATTGTTACAGAAGGTAATGCTGCTCAACATTATGAAAGCTACGGCTATAACCATTCCTTGATGACACCGAATCATCGTATCTATAGTGATAGTACGATTTCACGTTTTCTTTCTGAAATCAGTGATGATCAACGCATTGAATTTTTAAATGAGTGGAATAAGAAGCATAACCATCATGAGCAGATCTATATTTCTTATGATTCTACCAATAAGAATTGCAAAGCTGGAGATATTGATATGGCGGAGTTTGGACATGCCAAGGAACAAATAGGGGCTCCGATTATCAACTATGCTGTTGCATATGATGCAACGAATCAAAAACCACTATTTTATGAAAACTACCCAGGTAGTATCGTAGATGTATCACAACTACAATATATGTTAGAAAAAGCAAAAAGATATGGATATAAAAATATAGGTTTCATCCTAGACAGAGGATATTTTAGCAAAGATAATATTCATTATATGGATGATTGAGGGTATGATTTTGTTATTATGGTAAAAAGCAAAATATTTGTGGAATTTATAGCACTCATAATAAGAAGTAAACTATATACACAACTAAGAAAGCGAATGGCAGAAATGGCGAAAAAGCCAAACTATATGACGGTTCCAGCTGCACTAAGAGAGTTAGAAAAGATAGAGTTGATTCGAAAAGCAGATGGAAGTTATCAATTGGATCATGCAATTACAGCAACATAAAAAATGATTCTAAGTGCATTTGGTTTGGAGGTGGAGAAAGATGGCTTTTAATGATCATTTATTCATGTGGGATAGTGCTTTTATTGTACAATTTGGAAAGTATGCAAATCATATTTTTTCGTTTCAGAATACTTTGAATAATTCATATGTTACACAGGAAGAAGATGGATTTATAGGATGGAAGAGAGAAAATTATCTATTCTAGTAATTTAGTAGAAGAAATAGAGCAGTAGGAATAGTATATATGGAGAAAAAGTTATGAAAATAGTAGTAGCAATTGATTCTTATAAGGGGAGTATCACTTCTCTAGAAGCAGGAAGTGCCATAAAAGAGGGAATATTAAGAAGTAATCCCAAAGCAACAGTTGAAATCAAACCCCTTGCAGATGGTGGAGAAGGAACCAAAGATGCACTCTTAGAAGGATTGCATGGGGAGAATAGGACAATAGAGGTGATGGGTCCTTTGAGGAGTAAAGTAATTGGTGAGTATGCCATTGTAAGAGAGAAAAATCTTGCAATCTTTGAAATGGCAACAGCCTCTGGTATTGCATTATTAGGTGAGAAACGAAATCCTATGAATGCTACTACATATGGTGTTGGTGAAATTATTAAAGAAGCAATTCGAGAGGGTTGCCGTAACTTTTTAATTGGAATTGGTGGAAGTGCGACTAATGATGGTGGAATTGGTATGCTACAAGCATTGGGCTACGAGTTTCTAGATAAAGAAGGGAGGAGCGTACCACTTGGAGCACAAGCTTTAGGGATGGTTCATAGAATTAGTGATTGTAATGTAATTCATGAATTAAAGGAATGTGAATTTAAGATTGCATGTGATGTGACTAATCCGTTGTGTGGAGAATTAGGAGCTACTTATGTGTATGGGCCACAAAAGGGGATAAAAGAGCGAGACAAGGAAGTGGTTGATGAAAATATGTTGGAATATGCGAGAAAAGTAGCTAGTTTTACTGGTAAGGATGAAAGGAATAGTGCAGGTGCAGGTGCAGCTGGAGGATTGGGATTCGCTTTCTTGAGTTTTCTAAATGGGAAATTATTACCAGGAGTAGAAGTGGTGTTAGAAGTGGTTGGATTAGAAGAAAGCATTAAAAATGCGGATATGGTTATTACAGGAGAGGGTCGAATTGATGCACAGACTGCTATGGGGAAAGGACCCATGGGAGTAGCTCAAATAGGAAAAAAGTATGGGAAAAAAGTGATTGCGTTGGCAGGTAGCATTGGCGAAGGTGCACAAGTATGTAATAAAGAAGGATTGGATGCTTTTATCTGTATTCAATCAGGTCCTATTTCGCT
>JAWXVF010000030.1:0-21927 GCA_044425555.1 Eubacteriales bacterium | reverse complement strand
TCAATACCTACAATATCTCCAATATCATATTTCTTAAAATCAGCATATACTTCTTCTCCAACAGCATCTCTTGCCACATAAGATTGGATATCCCCTTTTAAGTCTTGAATATTACAAAAAGAAGCCTTACCCATTACGCGTTTTAACATAATACGTCCTGCAATTGTTACAGTTTGTCCTTCTAATTCTTCAAAACGTTCCTTAATATCCATACTATGATGAGATACGTCGTACTTCATTACTTCAAAAGGATTCTTCCCATTTTCTTGTAAATTTGCTAACTTCTCTCTACGTACCTTTAATAATTGATTCAAATCTTGTACTGGTGCATTATTTTGTCCATCTGCCACTTTCTTCTACTCCTTATCTATCTACCTCTAATTAGAACGTTCAATTTCTAATACTTGGTATGATACAATTCCTACTTGTGTTTCTACTTTTACAATTTCTCCTTTTTTCGCTCCAATTAATGCTTTTCCTACTGGACATTCATTAGAGATCTTGCCTTTTAAACTATCTGCTTCTGTAGAACCTACAATCTTATAAGTTATTTCTTCCTTGTATTCTTCATCATAAAGACGTACCATACATCCAATATTAATACGTTCTAAATCTACTTCATCCTCAATAACTACTTCTGCATTCTTTAGAATTTTCTCTAACTCTTCAATTCTTGTTTCAATGCTTCGTTGTTCATCTTTTGCAGCATCATATTCTGCATTTTCTGATAAATCTCCTTGTTCACGAGCTTCCTTAATCTTTTCTGCTACTTCTTTTCTTTTGACTACTTTTAAGTCTTGTAATTCGTCCTCGTATTTTCGAAGTCCTTCATAGGTTAATATATTTTTCTTTTCTTCTAACATGGTATTCCTCCCTTTATGGTAGATATTCGATTATCTACTAAACTAAAATATTATATCCATTTTCCACTATAATGTCAAGATAATTCCCATAGGTCATATAGGTAATATCCTTTCGATTTGATGTAATCATGCTGCTTTTTCTCCTACTAGGATGAAAATCAATATAGATAGTATCTTTTGGAATATTTCTCCACTCCACATTCTCCTCCATAATAAAATCATACAGAATCGGAGCATACTCCTTCCGATAACGATTCTGTACTCTATGTTGTATACTTGGTAGCATGGTTCCTATTCTTACCATCAAGCCATGTTCTTCATATGTGTCACTTATAAAATCTTCCCATATTTCCATCTCTACATCACAAGTTATTAGAACAAATTCATTACAATCCTTAGTCAAATCCTTAGCAAAAGAAATATACTCTGTCTCATTTTTCACCAATAAATAGATGGTATCTGTAAATGGTTGCTGTCCTTTCACAAATCGTAAAAACTCATAAGACCACTCTGTAATATGCCTTCCTAATAATTCTGCCAAGTTAGGTTCATACCAAACGTATGCATATTCAGGCAATTCCATTTGATATTTGCAAAAGAGCTTTTTGGTCAGTACCATCACTTCTTTATGATAGATTTCCCATACCTCTTTGAGTAAATCTTCTTTTTCTCTATGCACTTCTATAACTATAGCGGGAACTTCTATCTCCTTTAAGATTTTAATACAGATTTCTTGTTTCTTTTTTCTAATCTTTAACTTATCTCGCCAAGATTTTGTTACCTTCTTTGGTTGTATTCTCTTATAATAAATAATCAATGATTTCATATGTAAAACATATGCTTTCATTCTACAATTATGCATACATACTTCAAAAAATACTTCTTACCGTATCCTCTAATTCTTCAAAAGATTCTATTTGATGAATGCGATTACGTAACTTTGCTGCTTGGTACAAACCAACTGTATACCATGCCACGTGTTTTCTCATTTCTCGAATCCCAATATAGTCTCCTTTATACTGGAGTTGCAACTTGGCATGTTGTAAGATTGTCGACAACAATTCTTCTTTACTTGGTTTCTCCACTGCTTCATTTGTTTCAAATGCTTTTTTTAATTGTGCAAACAAAAATGGATTCCCTCTACTGGCACGTCCAATCATGATTCCATCGCAATTACTCACCTCTTGCAGTCTCTTAGCACTTTCATAATCAGTAACATCTCCATTTCCAATCACAGGAATTTTTACAGCCTCTTTCACAGCTCTAATAATCTCCCAGTCTGCTGTTCCTGAATAATATTGTTCTCTTGTACGTCCATGCACTGCCACTGCTGCCACTCCACAAGATTCTGCAATCTTGGCAATTTCCACTGCATTAATCTGTTCCTCATAAAATCCTTTTCGAATCTTTACAGTAACTGGCTTTTTCGTTGCTTTTACTGCCACGGTTAGAATCTCTTCCACTAATTTAGGATTCTTCAATAACGCTGAGCCTTCTCCATTATTCACAATCTTAGGCATTGGACACCCCATATTAAAATCTAAAATAGCAAATGGTCTTTCATCAATCCGTTTAATACTCTCACGGATTACAGTTGGTTTGGATCCAAATAATTGTAGGGATACTGGTCCTTCTTTTGGGTGGATTTGCATTAAACTTTCTGTATTTTGATTCTGATAAGTAATTGCCTTAGCACTTACCATCTCCATACAGACTAGCCCTGCACCTTGCTCTTTACATAAAACACGAAATGGCAGGTCAGTAACTCCTGCCATAGGTGCTAAAATCAAATTATTTTCTAATAAGACATTCCCTATTTGTAGTTGGCTCATACTTCTACTTTCTATTTTTCTCATAGATAATTCGTAATCCGTCTAACGTAAGAGATGGATCGTATATTGGAATTTCCTCTATCTCATCTGCAATAATTCGTCCCAAACCACCAGTCGCTACTACTTTTAATTCTTCGTAACCACTTTCCTTCTTTACTTGTTTAATAATATATTCTGTTTGTCCAATCTGACCATATAACAAACCTGCCTGCATACTCGAAATAGTTTCTTGTGCTAAGATTGACTTTGGCTTTTTCAACTCAACCGCTGGTAACTTTGCCGTACCTTCCCACAAAGCTTTTGCCGAAATTCGTAATCCTGGTGCTGTAATTCCCGCTGCGAATTCCCCATGCTCTGTTACAAGGTCATACGTAGTTGCTGTTCCAAAATCTAACACAAGAATAGGTCCTCCATATTTTTCATAGGCTGCTACTGCATCTACAATGCGATCACAGCCAATTTCTTTGGGATTCTCTGTTAGAATCTTAATATCAGTTTTCACCCCAGGTCCTACTACTAATGGGGTAATTCCCAAATATCTCTTAATTGCACCCTCTAAAGAATACATTAATTCTGGTACCACACTTGCAATAATCACCCCTTGAAAATCGTCTTTCACCATATCGTTCGTTCTTAATAATTCTACTATAGCAATTCCATACTCATCAGATGTTTTCGGTGTATTACTCATCATACGAAACGTAGTCAACAATTCTTCCTTTTGATATACACCAAATGTAATATTAGTATTTCCCACATCAATAACTAAAATCATCTCACTAACTCCTTTTACTCACTTATAAGATCCTCAATTTTTTCTTGTAGTACAAAGACTCTATAAAATAAATTAAGGGATTCTAATAGTTCTTGTTTTCTTCTTTGTATTTCCTTAATTAATAATCCACTGCTAATCTCATCATATAAAATATCTTCCTCTTCATGATTCACCTCAAAGACTAAGGTTCCATCTTCTTCAAATGCAATCGCAAATATTCCCCCTACTTCTTCTGTAAATAATACGCACATAATATGCAATTCATCTTGAATAGATTTTGGAACCCCTTTAAATAATGGGTTATAATAATATTTTTCATCATAAGCATTGGATGCACACAACACTACCTTCTTAAACATATCCTGTGATTCCACGTACTGATACCTCCCCTGCATAAATATTTTCTATCATTCCATCGTCTCGCTCTACTTGCAACTCACCTTTTTCATTAATTCCTATAGCCTTTGCTTCATATTCTTGTTCTGGCAGTAACACTCGAACCATACTATTCTTATTCAATAAATGATCATTGTACCAATCAAGCATTTCACTAACATCATATGTTTGGCAAAATGTTTCATATGCTTCTTCAAAATATTCCATTGTCCTTACAATAATATCAGTTCGCTTACATTTTCGTCCCATTTCCTTTTGTATAGAAGTTGCAATTTCTTCTAAGTGTTTTGGAATATTCATATGATTTACATTGATTCCTACACCAATTACCACATAATGAATAAATCCCATTTCCGCACTCATTTCTGTTAAAATGCCACAGACTTTCTTCTCTCTTATTAAAATATCATTAGGCCATTTAATCATACAAGAAAGTCCTGTAACTTCCTCTAATGCTTTTGCCACACTAATTGCCATTACAAGTGTCAATCGACTAGCTAAATCAGGATTAAAATCAGGACGCAACAACAATGACATGGTAATATTTTCTCCCGTATCAGACTCCCACTCTCGTCCTCTACGCCCACGACCTGCTACTTGTTGTTCCCCAATATATAGCGTTCCATGGAGAGCCTCTTCCTCAGCAAGTTTTTTTAATTCTTGATTAGTAGAGCCAACTTCTTTTACGCATACTACTTGTTCCCCTATCCATTTAGTGGAAAAACGACTCTTTAATTCACTTTCTGTTAATATATCTGGCTCCCTCTTTAGTCGGTAACCTTTATTTTGAATAGCTTCTATTTCATAACCATCTTCTTTTAATTGATTCATTACCTTCCAGATTGCTGTTCTAGATACTTGAAAAATTTCACATAATTCTTGTCCCGAAATATGAGTCTCTCTTTCACGTAACAACTTTAATATCTTAGTTTTCATAGACTTCTACTTTCTTAAATTGTAGTATATTTCCTATTCTTCTATCGCAAAACATTCATTTATGATAAGGTAGCATACATCACCGCTTTAATAGTATGCATTCTATTTTCCGCTTCATCAAATACCACCGACTGAGAAGATTCAAATACTTCATTTGTTACTTCCATTTCTGTGATTTTATACTTTTCCCCCATTTCTTTACCGATGGTTGTATGTAAATCATGAAATGCAGGTAAGCAATGCATAAAAATAGCATTTTTTTTCGCGTAATTCATCACCGTTTTATTCACTTGATAAGGCGTTAATTCTTGTATTCTACTCTTCCATACTTCATCAGGTTCTCCCATAGAAACCCACACATCTGTACAGATTACATCTGCTTTATCAGCACCTTTTTGCACATCTTCTGTAAGCGTAATAGTTCCACCTGTTTGCTTAGCTATTTCTTCACACTCTTTTACTAGTTCTTCATTAGGAAAATATTGTTTTGGCGAACAGGCTACAAAGTGCATTCCCATCTTTGCACAAACCACCATATAGGAATTTCCCATATTATATCTTGCATCTCCAAGATAAACCAGCTTTAATCCTTTTAATATTCCTAGGTGTTCTTGAATCGTTAATAAATCTGCTAACATCTGTGTAGGATGAAATTCATTCGTTAAACCATTCCATACAGGAACACCTGCATACTTTGCTAATTCCTCTACCACTTCTTGTCCAAATCCTCGATACTCAATACCTTCATACATACGCCCTAAGACTCTTGCTGTATCTGCAATACTTTCCTTTTTCCCAATTTGAGAACCTGACGGATCAAGATATGTTACTCCCATACCCAAATCATTAGCACCTACTTCAAATGCACATCTCGTTCTTGTACTCGCTTTTTCAAAGATAAGTGCTATATTTTTTCCACGAAGAGAATCAACTAATATTCCCTTTTTCTTTTTCTCTTTTAATTGTGCTGATAAATCAAGCAAATACATTATTTCCTCTGGGGTATAATCTAATAGTTTTAAAAAATGTCTCCCTTTTAAATTCATATATAACCAACCTTCCTAAACAACACTGCTCATCTCTTACTTTCAGTTTTTACAGATACCATGAAGTACTCAACGTCACAAATAAAATCTGCGACGTTGAGTACTTTTTATATAGTTTACTGGATAATATATAGTTACATTATATTCCATTTTTCAAACAGATTCTTCTTATGAATTAAATACTTCTTTAGCAGAAATTGCAAGTCCTGCCATTGCTTGTAAGTCTGAGGGAATAATGATTTTAGTAGCTTTCCCATCTGCTACTTTTTCTAAGGTTTCCAAGCTCTTAATGCGAATAACTGATTCATCTGCTCCTGCTTCCTTAATCAAGCGAATTCCTTCTGCAGTTGCTTGTTGCACTTTTAAGATAGCTTCCGCTTCCCCTTCTGCCTCACGAATCATTTTTTCTTTCTCAGCTTCTGCTAATAATATTGCTGTTTGTTTTGCTGCTTCTGCTTCTAAAATGGCTGATTGTCTCTTTCCTTCTGCTACAAGGATAGTAGATTTCTTCTCCCCTTCTGCAATCAAAATAGATTCACGTCTTTCACGCTCTGCTTTCATTTGCTTTTCCATCGCTTCTTTAATTGGTTCAGGTGGAATAATATTCTTAAGTTCTACTCGATTCACCTTAATACCCCAAGGATCCGTTGCATTATCTAGGGAAGCCCTCATATTCGTATTAATATGCTCTCTTGATGTTAAGGTTTCATCAAATTCTAATTCTCCAATTAGATTACGTAATGTAGTCGCTGTTAAATTTTCAATAGCCATAATAGGATTTACATTTTCATAAGCAAATAAATTAGGATCTGTTACTTGAAAGAAAATGACTGTATCAATTCGCATAGTTACATTATCTTTCGTAATTACTGGTTGTGGTGGAAAATCCATTACTTGCTCTTTCATAGAAATCTTTCTAGAAATACGATCAATAAATGGTACTTTAAAGTGTAATCCAGCACTCCATGTTGCTTGATAAGAACCTAAACGTTCTAAAATATAAGTTTCTGTTTGTGGTACTATTTTAATACATGATACAAAAATAATTAATAACAATACAAATACAAAAAATATAATTGGTCCCATTTTAATTTTCCTCTTTTCTCTCTTCTACAATTAACTTCACACCTTCAATAGCCTTAACAATTACTACACTACCCTCATGAATAATCTGATTGTGTTCCACTACTCTTGCTGTCCATTCTTTGCCCTTCACCATAACACTTCCCATTGCCTTCAAATTATCAATTTGAGAAGTAACAATGCCTTCTTGCCCAACAATGGCATCAATATTTGTTTTTCTACGTTCTCTATTAAAGTATTTCACCGCTAACGGCCTTGTAAATATCAACATTAACAGAGAAACTACAATAAACAAACTTCTTTGAACAAATACTCCTGCACCTAACATGGCACTAACCATTGCTACAAATGCCCCAATAGCAAACCAAATAGTAGCCAATCCCATAGTACCTACTTCAATCAGTGCTAATGCAATAAAAACCATAAGCCATATTATCGTTCCACTCATATAACGCCCTCCTTTTCTATATCATACTATAGAATAGAAGAAATCGCAATAAGTAGAAAACCCTATTGCGACTCTGTTCTTACCATAATTACACTTTAGTAAAATACATGATTGCCAATTATATAGCCATCAATGTTACCAGCTCTTCTAAATCTTGTGAAAGATCCAACATTACTTACTCCATTTAACGCTTCTTGTGCTGCTTGGTAACAACTCGCTGGAGAACCTAATGCAATACGCTGCTCCACTTTACCATTCATAGCAGGCGTGAATTGACCTGATGCATAGATAACACCAAAAATAGTATTTGGATAACCAGGGCTTCTTACGCGGTTCATTACTACAGCTCCTACCGCTAACTTCCCTTCGTATGATTCTCCACCAGCCTCGCAATAAATCAATGCCGCTAACAAATCTAAATCTGATACATTAGCTTGAATGGCTGCATAAGATTGTTGCAATGCTGCTTTCTTCTCTGCCTCAATTCGTTCCCGTTCCTTAATAGATTCTATAGATTCTGCATGGTCTACTTCAAATTCTACATCTAAATACACAGCTGATAAGTAACCAATATTTCCTTCGTACTCAATTCCAATCCACTCATCTGTTTCTTCTACTACATCTACACGTTCGCCCATTGCAACCAATCCATATATCCCTGATTCCTCTGAAGTATCTTTACGAACACGCAATGCATCCGTATCCACAACTGCAATGTATCGACCTAATTTCTGTGCTTCCTCTGCCGCCTCTTCTCCAAAGAGTAAATAAGCATTCTTTACCCATCCTACTACATTACCTGATTGAATCAACGACCATTCGTCATCCTGTTCAATCAATGTTCCTCCACAATCCTTATATAATACACCTGTAATATCAGTGTTTTGGTCTGCTTCGCTACGCATATTAACATATTCATTCACGTTAGCCATTACCAAACTATTGATTGCATTCTCCCTTTGCCGTTCTTTGATCTTCCACTCAATAAATTCTTCTATTTCTTCTTGTTTAATCTCTATGGTTGCTTCTAAAATAACTGCCGCACCCACTTGTAACTCTTCTAGTATACTAATTGATTGAGCCATTACTAATTGACTTTGGAACATACATGCAAGAAAAATCGCAACGATTGTCAGGAAACCACGTTGATATACTTTCATAAATACCTCCATACTTTACTAGCATATGTTTCATATCCTTAACAAATGTTACAAAATTATTACTTATTACTTTTTCCTATCATAACAAACTGTTAAGAACTTGTCAAGTTTTGCCAATCTTTACGACCTTCTTACTATCTATTCTATTTTCTTACATTCTCTTAGATTTCTCCACGGTATCACGCATTGCTTCCATCATAGCACTACGGAATCCTAAACGTTCTAAGGTGTACACACCCTCAATGGTTGTTCCACCAGGTGTACATACCATATCCTTTAATACTCCTGGATGTTCTCCGGTTTCCATTACCATTTTGGCACTACCATATACAGTCTGTGCTACCATACTATACGCAATATCTCTTGGGATACCAGCTGCTACTGCACCATCAGCCATGGCCTCTATTAACATAAAAATAAATGCTGGTGCACTACCACTCACTCCTACTACCGCATCCAAATATTTTTCTTCTAATTGGTATACTTTTCCTACAGAACTAAATAATTCTTCAAAATTCAATAATTCGATTTCTGATACATTATCACTACAACAATAAGAAGTACATCCTTCTAAGGCAAACGCTGCACAATTAGGCATACAACGAATAATCTTAATCTGTTTACCAAATTGATTATGAAACCACTCAATTGTTTTACCTGGTGTAATCGAAATAATCACTTGATCTAATGTTATCTCATGACGAATCTGATCAATTACTTCTTCTAAGAATTGTGGTTTTGTACCAAGTAAAATAATATTAGAACTTCTTACTACTTCTACATTATCTGTGGTTACAGCAATACCATGCATTTCTTTCAAAGCATCTAAAGAAGTGCGACTTCTTCTTGATGCAATCATACTCTCAGGAGTAAACACCCCTTTCTTAATAATTCCACCTGCTATAGCCGTTGCCATATTTCCCATTCCTACAAATCCCATTTCATATTTCATTTGAATACCTCCTTAGATATTATGTATTATTATATTGTCCTCTGTCTTTTAGCTTCATACATCAATAAACCTGCTGCCATAGCTACATTTAGTGACTCTACTTCCCCACACATAGGAATCTTCACTTGCTTGGTAGCCAACTCTGCCGTTTTTTGTTCTAAACCTTTCGATTCATTCCCTACTAAAAAAGCAGTTGCTTTTGTAAAATCTGTATCTGTAAAATAAGTCTTACCATCTAAATGCGCTGCATAAATCGCAATATTCATATCCCTCATCTTATTAATTACACTGACTATAGATTCTGCATAACAATATCTAGTACGATAAATAGATCCCATAGAAGAACGTACTACTTTCGGATTATACACATCCACCGATCCCTTTGATAAGATAATTCCATCCACTCCTGCCGCTTCCCCTGTGCGAAGCAACGTACCTAAATTACCTGGATCTTGCATATTTTCTACCACTAGTAAGAACGGATTCTCCCCTTCCCATAACTCTTCTAAGGTATAAGTAAACTGTTTCATTACACATAACACACCTTGTGGATGAATAGTATCTGTCATCTTCACAAACACTTCATCTGTAACTACATCAAAGGAATATTGATCTAATACCTCTTTTTTTTTATACGTAGTATAAAAAGTTTCCGAGAAAAAAACAGCTTGTATTCGCTCCTTAGGAGCCTCTAAAAATAGCTTTATACCTTCTATTACAAAAAGCTTTTTCTCTTCTCTCACTTTCCCTTTTCGTATCAGTTGTACAACTTCTTTGATTCTAGGATTGTTTGCCGATGTAATCACATTCATTATTATACCTCTCCATCTAGCAAGCTACAACTTCTTTAACAAAGATTCCATTACTCTGTGATGAGAAAGCACCACTAAATGATCATCTGCTTTTAATTGATAATCTGGTGAAGGCATTACATCTGCATTTCCTTCAACATCTTTGATACTCAAAATCATAATGTGATATTTCGCTGCAATATGAGACTCCTTAATCGTTCTACCTACCCACTTTGCCAAAGGGGGAATTTCATAAATTGCATACCCCTCTGCCATTTCCATATAGTCAAACACATGATTCATACTATAGCGAGCTGCCCATTTCTCTGCAATGTCTTTATCGGGATAGATTACTTCGTCTGCTCCATTTTTCAACAAGAATTTTGCATGTATATCCCTATTAGCCTTACTAATTACCAACTTGCCACCTAATTCTTTTACTAAGTTGGTAATCTCTAGACTACTTTGAAAATTCGTTCCAATACACACCACTATAATATCAAAATTTCCAATCCCTAAGCTTTTTAGTACATCTGGGTTTGTACAATCTCCTATTCTAACACTAGTTGCAATAGGAATTAAATCTTCCACTCTTCGTTCATCTTGGTCAATGACCATTACATCATTTCCATGCTCAAGAAAATTAGTGCTTAAATGGTGTCCAAACTTTCCAAGCCCTATAATTAATACCGATTTCATCTAAACTATACCTTCCTACTACTATCCTACTACGATTTTCTCTACAGGTTGTTGTACTGGAGCACTCGTTCTACGTTGTGCAAAAGCAGTAGCAAAACTCAAACTTCCAATTCTTCCAAAATACATTAAAACAGTAACAATAATCTTAGAAATATCATTTAAGTCTCTTGTAATTCCCGTGGACATACCTGCTGTTCCAATAGCAGAAAATGTTTCAAACATCACATCCTCAAAATTCAATTCTTGCATGGCAAAAATCAACATACTCGCCACTGTCACAAAAGTCATATTAACTACTATAACAGCATTCGCTTTCTTAATGACTTCTTCATTTAATCGACGTCCAAATATATTAATTCCTTGAGTTCTACGTATCATAGACCATGCAAAACTAAGAATCACTACCATAGTTGTTGTCTTCACACCACCCGCTGTGGATCCAGAATTCCCACCAATAAACATAAAAATCATAGTTAACAATTTACTACCATTACTCAAGGCACCTGTATCAATGGTATTAAACCCTGCTGTTCTAGGTGTAATAGAACTAAAGGTTGCGGCTAATACTTTTTCTAGAAAAGACATATCTGCTAGCAAATGATTGTATTCTAAAATAAAAAATCCAATAGAACCTGTAATTAATAATACTATGGTAGCAGACAATACTATCTTAGAATGCAGTAAGTATTTTCTAATCTTCCACTTATTATGCATTATGTCATCCCAAACAATAAATCCTAATCCACCTACTATAATCAGCATTATCAATGTAATGTTTACCACAAAATCTGTCTGATACGGTGTCAAGGATGTGTATGGTTCGATTACTCCCATCAAGTCAAATCCTGCATTACAAAAAGCAGAAATAGAATGAAAAATACTATAATAAATACCTTGTGCAATACCAAAATCAGGTATGAAACTTGTAGCAAGTAATACTGCCCCAATTCCTTCAATAATAAAGGTACCTGTTATTAAACGTCTTGTTAATCGTACTGTACCTGCTGTTTGCATAGTACTAATACTTTCATGAATTGCTTCTCTACTTTTTAAACTAATCTTCTTCTTAAAAATAGTGGCAATATATACCCCTATGGTAATAAAACCTAATCCACCTATTTGAATCAAACTCAAAATAACAAGTTGTCCAAATAACGTCCATTTACTATACGTATCTGCCACCACCAGACCCGTTACACACGTGGCCGATGTGGCAGTAAAAATTGCATCTGCAAATGACGTTGGCAATCCATCTTTTGATGCAATTGGTAATGTCAAAATTACAGTACCAATTATGATAATACCTAGAAAACCTAACATAATCATAGTTCCATGGGGTATTTTTGCAATATTATTTTTCATGTTTCTAGTTATCGTCCTTTACTCTATCACCTTATAGTGCAAGTACTCTACATACTTCATATGGATATTCTGGGATTCCTTTTTCCATTTGTAGTGCTTCTTCAATATCAAAGTCAACAAATTTACCATTTTGATAACCAACTACACGATTAGATTTTCCATCACATAAGATATCAGTTGCATACGCACCCATAATAGACGCATAATAACGGTCTTTACAAGTCGGAGAACCTCCACGTTGCATATATCCTAAGATTGTCGCACGCGTTTCCATTCCTGTGGCTGCTTCAATTCTCTTTGCCATAGAAGTAGAATGTCCAATTCCTTCTGCATTAATAATAATATGATGTTTCTTTCCTTTTTTACGATTAGCAATAATACTATTGATAATTTTTTGTTCATCGTAATCATATTTTTCTGGTAATAAAATATTTTCTGCTCCGTTAGCAACGCCACACCATAATGCAATATGACCTGCACCACGTCCCATTACTTCAATAATACTACATCTTTCATGAGAAGAGGAGGTATCACGTACTTTATCAATAGCTTCCATAGCGGTATTAATTGCCGTGTCAAATCCTATCGTATATTCTGTACACGCTATATCTAAATCAATGGTTCCTGGTACACCAATCGTATTAATTCCTTTTAACGCAAGTGCTTTAGCTCCTCTATAGGAACCATCACCACCAATAACTATTAATCCTTCGATTCCATGTCTCTTACAAGCTTCGACACCTTGGTTTTGTCCTTCATCTGTCATAAATTCTAAACATCTAGCAGTTCCTAATACGGTTCCACCTCGCTGAATAATATCGGCTACATCTTTTTGTTCTAGGTCTACAATTTCATCATTTAATAAACCTTGGTATCCTTTGTAAATTCCTTTTACTTCTACACCCTTTTGTATTGCCTTACGTACTACTGCACGTACAGCCGCATTCATTCCTGGAGCATCTCCACCACTTGTTAGCACACCTATTGTTTTCATCTTTTTACTCATCTCTTTCCTCCTAGTTAATTTATTATATTCTAATCTAATTTCATCATCTTTTCAACCTTTAGTTACATTTTTCCTTTTTATTTCTATTTATTAGTCAAATTCCACTTGCAATTTCAGACAACTTTCACGTTTTCTTCCCCGTATAATTCTACTAATTGTTGCACTAATTCTTCTGTTATTACAATTGTTTTATGTTTCTCTAGTGCATAAGTTTGCTTAGATTCCTCTATATAGAGTCCCACTTGGTCTTTTCCTCCACTTTCTAACTTATTCATGAGATTTGATTTTTCTTGTTGAAATTCTTCTTGTGTTGCAAATTTAATCCATAACTTCTTTGGTAAATCTTGAAATCCTATTACAGATTCTGCTAACAGCTTACCATCTTTTTCTTCTTCTAAGGAGACTCTACCTGTTATAAATACTTTATCATCTAGTTGTAACAAGTGCGAAACTTTTTCATATAACTTCGAAAATACAATTACTTCCACCGTTCCTTCTAAATCTTCTATTTGTAAAAAAGACATTGGCTGTTTATACTTTGTATACTTAATTGTCTGCCCTGTAATCAATCCTCCAATTGTAACCGTTTGCTTGTCTTTTAGAAGAATTTCACTCTCTTCTTCCTCCCATAAAAAGTCTGTAGTTTTTGCAGTAATCGTTTTCTTCCACACCTCTTCATCTTGTTCTAGAGGATGTCCACTAATATAGAATCCTAACACTTCTTTTTCAAATGCTAGAATAAATTCTTGTTCGTATTCTCCTATCTGTAACATCGTGTCACCTATTTCTTCACTACTTTCTTCTTCTAAGAAATCAAATATACTAATTTGTCCTGTTAAAGCATTTTTTCTCTCTCTTTGAATCTGATCCACCACACCCATATAAATACTCATAAATTGTTTTCTATTACCCGATAGGCTATCCAACGCACCTGCTTTAATAAGATTTTCTATAGCTTTTTTATTAATGTTATAATCTTGCATTCTAGTAATAAAATCTTTTAAACTAGTAAAAATTCCACGTTGATTTCGTTCTCGTACAAGATCTTCAATTAACTGTTTTCCGATTGATTTGATAGCATTTAGAGCATATCGTATAGAAGTGCCGTCTACAGAAAATCCCAATCCTCCAATATTGATATCAGGAGTAAATATCTGTATTCCCATTCTCCTACAAGCCACAATATAGGAAGAAACTTTCTTAGGATCACTAATCACGCTAGTCATCAATGCCGCCATAAATTCTGTCGGATAATAATGTTTTAAATATGCTGTTTGATAAGTAATTACCGCATAGCTTGCTGCGTGTGATTTATTAAATGCATACTTTGCAAAATCCATCATAGTATCATAGATTTCAGATGCCACTTTTTCCGAAATCCCAAGAGAGACACAACCAGTAACACCTAATTCCGAATTCCCATGTACAAAGTTCGCTCGCTCCTCCTCCATAACAGATTGCTTTTTCTTAGACATAGCTCTTCGTACCAAGTCACTTCTTCCTAGTGTGTACCCTCCTAATTCTCGAACAATTCGCATTACTTGTTCTTGGTATACAATACACCCATATGTGGCTTCTAGAATAGGTTCTAACTGCTTACAAGCATAGGTAACTTCATGGGCATTATTTTTCCCTTCGATGTATTGAGGGATAAAATCCATAGGACCTGGTCGATATAAAGAAACACCCGCAATAATATCTTCTAAATTCTGTGGCTTTAATCCCACCATGAACTCTTTCATTCCTTTGCTTTCAATCTGAAAGACTCCATCAGTCTTACCACTACCAATTAACGTAAAAACTCCCTCATCTTTTTGGTCAATCTCATCTAAATCAACGGTAATTCCCTTGCTTTCTTTTACCAATTCACAAGTTTTTTGGATTACCGTTAGGGTTCTAAGTCCTAGAAAATCCATTTTAAGAAGTCCTAATTCTTCTATTGTAGTCATAGGAAATTGTGTTGTAATCGACCCGTCCGTCCCCCTTGACAAAGGAACAAATTCTTCTGCTGGTTGTTGACAGATTACCACACCTGATGCGTGCATAGATGCGTGTCGTGGTAGCCCCTCTAATCGCATACTCATATCAATTAAATATCTTATTTGCTCGTCCTCCTCATACGTAGCTTTTAATTCATGCACTGTTTCTAGGGCTTCTTTTATCGTGAGTGGTTTGTTATTCTTACCATTAGGAATCATCTTAGCCACAGATGATACATATTGATACGGTAAATCCATTGCTCGTCCTGTATCTCTAATCGCGCCTTTTGATGCCATCGTTCCAAATGTAACGATTTGTACTACTTTATCTGCCCCATACTTATTACTAACATAGTCAATCACTTCTTGTCTTCTCTCATAACAAAAATCAATATCAATATCGGGCATAGTCACACGTTCTGGATTGAGAAATCGTTCAAAGAGCAAGTCATACTTAATGGGATCAATATCAGAAATGGTCAAGCAATAGGAAACCAAGCTTCCCGCAGCAGACCCTCTACCAGGACCTACTAATATATCATTTGCCTTGGCATAATTAATAAAATCCCAAGTAATTAAAAAGTAATCTACATACCCCATTTTTTCTATAGTTTGCAATTCAAATAACAGTCGTTCTTCTAATTTCGCAAAATCTTGCTCTTGTGTAGGAGGCCCATATCGTTTCTCTAATCCTTCTCTACACAAAAATTCTAAATAAGTATAAGAGGTATACTCACTTGGCACATCATATTTAGGTAATTTTGTAACTCCAAATTCTATCTCTACACAACAACGCTCGGCAATTTTATAAGTATTTTCTAAAGCTTCTAAGGCAAACGGAAATAGTTGCTTCATCTCCTCTTCACTTTTGATATAATATTGTCCACCATCGTAACGCATACGATTCTCGTCAGACAACTTTTTATTCGTTTGTATACACAATAAAATATCATGTGCCTTTTCATCTTCTGCACAGGTATAATGAATATCATTAGTAACTACTAATGGAATCTCTAATTCTTTGCTCATATGCAACAATTCAGTATTCACCATACGTTGTTTATCTAGTCCATGATCTTGTAATTCTAGAAAAAAATTCCCCTTCCCAAAACATCGTTCATATTTTCTAGCAGCTTCCATTGCTTCTTCTTTCAATCCTTTTAATAGATTGCTAGGTACTTCTCCTCCTAAGCAAGCAGAAAGAGCAATAATCCCCTCATGATATTGTTCTAACACTTCCATGTCTACACGTGGTTTATAATAAAACCCTTCTACAAATCCCTTACTTACTATTTTCATCAGATTAGAATAACCCTTGTTATTTTCTGCTAATAATACAAGATGATAATAACGTTCTTCTCCTTCTACGCTTTCTTTATCATACCTAGAATTAGGAGCCACGTATACTTCACATCCTAAAAATAGGCTTAATTCCTTCTTCTTTCGCCGCTCTATAGAAATCAATCACGCCATACATAACACCATGATCCGTTATCGCAATGCTATCCATTCCCAATTCTTTCACTCGTCTAATACAATCTTTAATCTTATTAGATCCATCTAGTAAGCTATATTCTGTGTGTACATGTAGGTGCGCAAATGACATTATAGTTCCCTTTCTTCCAGTTTATATGGATATAATCTTCATAAACATAATCTATAAAGCATTCCACCAGTTCTCTTGTCAGTCTCCCCTTTTTAGATAGCCTTCTAAATCTAATACGTTGGTATCTAGCAAATGGTTGTCTTATTGTAATTCTTCTAGTTCTTCTTCTAATTGTAACTATTTTATCACATAGTTCTTCTTAAAGTCTATCCTTTTCCAGTTTTCCCACATCTTCCTCCTTACTTTTTTACATTATGTTGTTCCTATTTCTGTAGATTGTCCATCTATACGCATCCCTATATCATATTTGATATTCTCATTCTCCTATCTTAGACGCAAGAACAAGAAAGACCATGCAAACACAACAAGAGATATTTACACAGTCTTTCTTAACTATTCATGTATGAAATGATGTAGCTATAGTCCAATCAAACATTTTCTATTCAGTAGCGAACTCTTTATCTGCGACTGTATACATAACATACAATTTCGCACAAGATAACCCATTACATTCACTTATTATCTATTTACCATATTGTTTTAACTCATCAACTTTATTAAGTTGCTCCCATGGTAAATTCAAATCATTACGACCAAAATGTCCATAGGCTGCTGTTTGTTTGTAGATTGGTCTTCTCAAATCTAACATTTGGATAATGCCTGCTGGTCGAAGATCAAAATGCTTACGTACAATTTCTACTAATTCCACATCACTAAGAGTACTCGTCCCAAAGGTATCTGCCATAACAGACATAGGCTCTGCTACACCAATGGCGTATGCCAATTGAATCTCACATCGTTTTGCAAGACCAGAAGCGACAATATTTTTTGCCACATAACGTGCTGCGTAGGCTGCCGAGCGATCTACTTTGGTACAATCTTTTCCAGAAAATGCTCCCCCACCATGTCTTGCATATCCACCATACGTATCCACAATAATCTTGCGTCCTGTTAATCCTGAATCACCATTAGGTCCACCAATTACAAATCTTCCTGTTGGATTGATAAAATATTTTGTCTCTGTATCCAATAATTCCGTCGGTAGAATTGGTTCAAATACATACTTTTTAATATCTGCATGAATCTGTTCTTGGGATACTTCTTCATCATGCTGTGTTGATAACACCACTGCCTCTAATCGTTTCGGAGTACCATCTGTGTTATACTCCACAGATACTTGACTTTTACCATCCGGACGAAGGTAATGTAATGTGCCATCTTTTCTTACCTTCGTAAGTTGCATTGCTATTTTATGTGCCAATGCAATTGGATATGGCATATATTCTTCTGTTTCATCTGTAGCGTAGCCAAACATCATTCCTTGATCGCCTGCACCAATGGTACTAATTTGTTCTTCTGACATTTTCGCTTCTAGCGATTTATCTACTCCCATTGCAATATCTTTTGATTGTTCATCTAAGGTTACCATTACCGCACACGTATTGGCATCAAAACCGTACTCAGACTCAGTGTAACCAATCTCTCGTACTGTATCTCTCACCACTTTTTGAATGTCCACATACGCCTTAGTGGTCACTTCCCCCATAACCATTACAAGTCCTGTAGTCGTACAAGTTTCACACGCTACACGGCTCATTGGATCTTGATCCATCATCGCATCTAAGATTGCATCTGAAATCGCATCGCACATTTTATCTGGATGCCCCTCCGTTACTGATTCTGATGTAAATAATAATTTTTCCATTTCTTATTTCCTTTCTCGTTTCCCTATATTTTCTTCCTAATCTTATCACTATATTACTTTAATAAAATTTCATAAAAAAAATTCACTTACGTAAAATAAGTGAATTTGTGCGTGCAACAAATCCTCTTATTGTTCGTTATACGCTCAGGTTGGCACCTTCCATTACGGGGTTGCCGTGGCTTCATCGATCCTTTGTATCTCCACCACTCTGAATAAGAGAAATCCTATTAAATTAATGTCTTTAATATACACCAATCTCCATTTTTTGTCAAGAACATAATATTTACTAATTTTTTTAATAATTTTCAGAAAAAAACACACCAATTCATTGACATATCACTAGTAGACTTTTATAATTACTATATAACTAGTTCCTGAAAATAAGAAATTACAAGAAGTATTTTGTAATTTCTTAACAAACTTATATGATACGGGGTGCTCATGATGATTAAATTTAATGTATTAAAATTACAACCTGGCATGGTACTTGCCGAAAGTGTTGTTGCACATAATGGACAACAGATACTAGATAAAGACACTGTTCTTGATGAAAAATGTATCACTAAACTTGCCTTTAACGCTGTAACTTATGTACAACTAAAGGCTAATGAAGCTGGCGAACCTATTATCGAAAAAATCGCTGAGAAACGCGAGTCATTACACGAACGTACTGTGAACTCACAAGAATTCAAAGTATTCAAGAAATCTTTTGAGGATACAAAAGAAGCTTATGCAACAGCAGTTAATGATATTGTAACAAACAATGCCGAGGTTGATTCTAAGAAATTAACAGAACATGTATTGGATTTATTTACAAAATCCTCTCAAGCTACTAGCGTATTTGATGTTTTACATAGTATGCGTGAGTACGATGATTCTACATACACACATTGTATTAATGTTTCACTGATTAGTGTAGTATTTGGTAAATGGCTAGGCATGAGCCAAGAAGAATTAGATACTCTTTCTCTAGCAGGTCTATTACACGATATAGGTAAATTATTAATACCGGACGAAATTGTTAAGAAGCCAACTCAATTAACAGACGAAGAATTTTTATTAATGAAAACACATCCTCAAAAAGGATATGATTTACTAAAAGAAGCGAATCTAAGCGATCATGTGAAAAATGCTATATTAATGCACCATGAGAAGTGCGATGGCACTGGATATCCAAATGGGTTGACAGCAGATAAGATTGATGAATATGCCAAGATTGTAGCAATCGCTGACGTATATGATGCCACTACTTCTGCTCGTGTATATAGAGGTGCTCTTTGTCCATTTAAGGTATTAGAAATTTTTAAAGAGGAAGGCTACCAAAAATACGATACTCGCTTTATTATGACCTTCATGGAGCGTGTGGTAAATACCTACATTGGTCAAGATGTATTGCTTTCTAATGACGAAATTGCCACGGTAATCTTCGTTAATAAGTTAGAACCTTCTAGACCGATTGTAAAAACTGCTACGAACTGCTATGACCTTTCTCAAATGAAGGATGTTTCCATTATGAGTCTTGTATAACATCTATCACTGAATAGGGAGCAAGGAATTGATTATACGAACCAATTCCTTGCTCCCTTATTTTAATAACTTTATACGAAACTATTTCTATTATGTCTATACAAACATTTCTTATACTGTCACTACCCTACTGATAATTTGAATTTATTCAGTTCTCGTTCATTCTCCACTTTCTTAATCGCTGCACCTATACCTTCTAACTTCAATGGAAAGTCTTCATATCCTCGCTCAATATATTGAATATCCTCTATACTAGAATAACCTTTTGCACCTAATGCTGCTAATACAAGAGCTGCTCCCGCTCGTAAATCTGGTGCTATTAAGCTTGCTCCCGTGTAACGCTCCACTCCATCAATAATAGCAATTTTACCTTCCACCTTGATATTCGCACCCATTTTCGTTAATTCATCCACATACTTAAAGCGATTTTCAAAGATACTCTCATTTACCACACTAGTTCCATCTGACAGACCTAATGCCACTGCAATTTGAGGTTGCATATCCGTTGGAAACCCTGGGTATGGCAAGGTCTTAATCTGTGTGTGCGAAAGCTTTCTATTCGCTACTACACGCACTGCATCATCTGTCTCAATCACTTCGCATCCCATTTCTACTAACTTAGCACTAATAGACTCTAAGTGCTTAGGAATTACATTGCGTACTGTTACATCCCCTTTTGTAATAGGTGCTGCCATCATAAAGGTTCCCGCCTCAATCTGATCAGGTATAATAGTATACTCTGTCTTATGTAATCGCTCAACCCCTTTTACACGAATCACATCTGTACCAGCACCTTTAATATTAGCTCCCATACTATTTAGAAAATTAGCCAAATCTACCACATGAGGCTCTTTCGCAGCATTTTCTAAAACAGTAGTACCATTTGCCATAACAGATGCCATCATTAAGTTAATTGTGGCACCTACGGACACCACGTCAAAATAAACATTACCTCCACTTAATTCTCCTGCTTCTGTAATGATTAATCCATGTTCTATTTTAACATCTGCCCCAATCACCTTAAATCCTTTAATATGTTGATCAATGGGACGACTACCTATGTTACATCCTCCCGGTAGTGCAACCGATGCTTTTTTGTATTTTCCTAATAAAGCCCCTAACAAATAGTAAGATGCTCTAATCTTTTTAATATAATCATCTTGAATAACAAGATCATGAATCCGTGCTGCATTCACTTTTACACTATGACGATCCATTCTAGTAACTACTACTCCTATACTTTCCATAGCTTGTATTAATACACGAATATCTCTTACATCTGGCAAATTATCAATCAATACAGTTTCATTAGTCATAATAGAGGCTGCTAAAATTGCTAACGCTGCATTCTTAGCACCACCTACCTCAACTTCCCCTACTAAAGATATTCCACCTTTAATTGCATATTGTTCCATATTGTTCCTCAATCTATCGTAATACTTTCTCTTTTATTCTATGCTTACACAACCAAACTTTATTCATTATATACTATATTGTAATTTATTGCAATAATTTTGCAACCAAGAGCTAGAAATCTTCTATTCATTTTTGATACAAAGATTTACACAATTCTCCTGACTGCTAATATAGTTCGATACGTAGCCGTACCATACTTAATACCAGTAGACTCTGAACTAGCATGAACAATCTTTCCATCTCCTAAGTATAAGGCAACGTGACCCGAGTAACAAATTAAATCCCCCGGTTGTGCCTCCGCATAGGATACTCCTACTCCAGCACTTCTTTGGTCAGTAGATGTTC
>JAWXVF010000222.1:0-2892 GCA_044425555.1 Eubacteriales bacterium | reverse complement strand
TATATTCTATAAATAGTTGATTGGTAAGCATGAAGTTACGCTCTGACGTTAGACATGTAATTAGATAATAATTGTAGATCTCATAGTATTTACAATTACCATAGATTAGACAAACTTATATGCTTGATGGTATTATAACATTTCGATTGGGAAATAACAAGCTTTTGAAATTAATACATTATTATAATTTCCACTTGCTATTTCCTAAAAATTACGATAGAATAGACATGTTCATAAGTTTGCTTATGGACACTCCCCTGGAAGTATTACTGATTCTGTCAGTAATACTTTTTTTCTATTCTACTTCTGAACTTAATACCTATCACAATATGGGAATTAAAGATCAAATAACCCTTTTAGATTCAATTTTCCAAATCCTTGTTTCGACCAATCCTCCCCGCAATCAATGGCCGAATAGATTAATTTTTGTTTTAATGCATCATTGGACGTATTGGGATATTTCTCTAGATACAACGCACAGGCACCACTTACAATGGGAGTCGCCATTGACGTTCCTGTTTTCTTCCCATAAGCTCTTTCGTATGTGCGATTCTTCACTAAAAAGCCGTTGTTACAAGATACAATATTGGTACCTGTTGTTACAAGATCAGGCTTTGTTAGCAACTCCTTGGTAGGCCCTCTACCACTAAAATATTCACAAGATTTTGTATTATAAGGAAACGTTGTTCCTTCGTAACACCCCACAGTAATAATCTTCTTAGAGGAACCTAATGGAGAGATGCTCTGTTCTTTTGGACCATTATTACCTGCGGCTGTCACCACCACTAATCCTTCCTCCCATAGATTCTCAATAGCACGTATTGCTTTCTCTTGTAGAGATAGATCCTTTAATTCCCCAATTCCCATGGATATATTCACAATTCTTGTCTGAAACATCCGCTTCGTTCGAATAATCCAATCTATGGCACGTAATAGATGATTCATCTCACCGTTTCCATTGCGGTCTAAGACTTTGGCAACCACTAGATTAGCGTCATAAGCAATTCCTCGATACTTCTCTCTAGAACACGCTCCACTACCAGCAATAATTCCACTTACATGAGTGCCATGAGATGCATCATCATAACAATTAGTATACCTTACTCTGTTGGATACAAAGTCACGAAATCCTACGATTCTATTATAAAAATCAGGATGATTGGCAATACCAGAATCTATAACAGCAACGGTAACACCTCTACCTGAATACTGTGCCAAACTCCCTCTTTCGATTTCTAATTCCTCTCTTACACGATTCAAAAAGACTCCTAGCATTTTCTTTATCTTATGCTAAGAGTCTTACTATGTTGCATTTCTACTATACTTAATCTTGTGTACTATCTTGGCTAATCACTGTCTGATTCCCAAAATCAGTGAAGAACACTGCTTCATTATTGACAATAATCGTTTCTCCCATGTCTTCACTTCTTACTCTTGTATTGATCTCATAGATTATTTCGCCAACTTCCTCTTCTTCCTCTATGACTTCTTCTTCCTCTTCTACAACTTCCTCTTCTTCTGCATCATCCCCATCCTCTAGAGATTGTAACTCTAATTCTGCTATTCTATCTTCATCTAACCCCGATCCTGTAAAAGCCGAATCGTGTATGTTCTGTACTGAATAAGGAATCTCTAACTCTGTTAATTTCACACAATTAGCAAATGCTGATACTTCTATGTTACGAACAGAATAAGGAATATTAATCGTTGATAAATTACCACAATATGCAAATGCATAGGCTGGAATTTCAACTAAGTTATTAGACAATACCACCTTCTTCAACTGATCCAAATTGTAAAAAGCGTAAGAGGATACCTTGGTAACAGTAGATGGCATGGTATAAGATGACTCTTCATAACCACCTAACATGGCAATTACTTTTGTTTGATCAATGTTATAAATCACATCTTCTACTACCACAAAATCGGGATTATTCTTGTTAATGGTCACATCTGTTAATGCAAAACACTCACTAAAAGCACCATCTCCAATTTCACTTACTTGACTTCCCATAAATACAATTTCTAAAGAGGGGCAATTGGCAAATGCCACCTTTCCTATCGAAAGTAACGACTCTGGAAGTACTACTTTTTCCAATGTAGGATGATTAGCAAATGCGTTATAAGAAATCTTTGTAGTACCTTCCTTAAAGGTCACTTCCCTTAGCCCCTCTGCCAAGGTAAATGCTTCAGGTCCCACTACTTCCACGAAATCTGGTATAACCAACTTCGTAGTATTACCCTTAAAGCGAACGAGAGTTGTACCACTCATAACGAAGTCTTCATCGGAATAAGTCAGTATTTCCTCTTCTTCCTCCTCCGTATCTTCTTCGTCTATTTCCTCTGCATCTATTTCTGCTACTTCTTCCTCATCTTCTGAATCCGTTGCAGTTGCCTGTATTGCTGGTATTGACATCAATACCAGCGTAATAAGTGCTAAAAAACTAACCATTCCAGTAATATACAATCTTATTGATTTCTTCTTTTCTTTCATGGTATTTCCTCCTTTTAGCTTTGAAAATCTTATGCCAATTTTACCTTTTCACGTTTATCCTTCTTCAAGAATAAGACCATAGAAGATGCTAGGAATCCAATGGATAAGAACCATTTTGGATGAATTCCATCTCCCGTTTTAGGATTCTCGTCTAAAGTACCTGCTGTAAGATTATCCACATCTACATAAACTGCATATGGTGAGAAGTGAGTAGCATCAAATGTAATACATGACACTCCACTAATCGTACTAAATCTTACTCCAAGCTTCTCTAAAGCACCATTATATTCAGAACCCACTTTATTGTTACCTGCATACTCAATCAAATCATCTGGAATTGGTAGCGTAATGGTAACGGTAATGCCTGCTGTATCTGTTACCTTAACCGTTCCTGTAGA
>JAWXVF010000221.1:0-2895 GCA_044425555.1 Eubacteriales bacterium | reverse complement strand
AAATCCAAAGTATTCTCCATACTCCTTATTTTCAATGGATACAACTTCTAGATTATTTAACCCTGTAAAGATACTTTCCTTGCTAATTCTCAGACAACCTGTAATCACTGCAAACTTTAGGGAATTGTTAGTTTTAAGAGTGGCACCTAATACCCCTCTAATAAAATCTATCATTTTGTCATAGAATTTACGTAAGTGTGAATTTTCCAACGGCACATCGTATTCATCTATCAACACAATTACTTTCTCTTGGTACACTTTTTCTAAACATTTACACAGAAATTGAATAGAACTAACTACCATCACATAATCTGCTTCGTGATTTCTTAGTAATTGATACTTTCTCTTATCTTCTTCTGTCAAATATTCGCTTTCTAAGATTCCACTATGTCGTTCATACTCATCAGCAATCATTTGATAGAGGGCACCATAACAATAATCAAAACTCCCCTGCTTCGCTTCCTTGAAGTTCAGCATGATTACAGGATATTTCCCCATATGTGCTTGGTACTTTTCCCCTGCACTGACTATTTTAAGTCCTTGAAATAATTCGCATGTATCTGATTTACCATTTGATGGAACATGAGATGCTACGTCTTTCTCGAAGAAATATTGTAGCATACTAAGATTTAGACTCTTTCCAAATCTTCTTGGACGAGTGAATAATGTAACTTTCGATGTAGTATCTAATAATGTTTTAATCAACAACGTCTTGTCTACATAATAACAACCTAGTTGTATGATTTCTTCAAAATTATCGATTCCTATTGGTAATGGTTTATACTCATTCATTGATATGAAATCCCTTCTACTGATAAACATTGGTTGATTATATCATACCTTAGATAAAAAAACGTGTCAATTTGAATCACCATAATACCTTAATTTAACACGAGATTATTTCAATCCATTTTTTCTAAATATATTGGATTTATGCAGACATATTCTCCCTTCCCATTTCTTGCCCCCTCCTTACAAGTAATAATCTCCATATCAGACCAATTAAGAATACTATCTATCCTATTCCCATTAAAAAGTCCCGAATAACGTGGTTCCATTTCTACTATAGTGAATACGCCGTTCAGACCATAACACTTCACTTGATCACCTATTTGAAAAGGATGCGGAATTGGAATATAAGCATTTTCAAATCGTTCCTTACTCCAACTATCTATTCGTTCTTCTTTTGGCATCTCATAAGAATATCCATCTATCCTATTCCCATCTCCATCAAATACAAACTCTGCCACATAATGCACTTCTTTAACACCCCACTGCTTCGCCTTTTCTCCCTGTAAAATCCAATCCTCTACTATAGAATTCCTATACTTGCAATAATACTCTTCTAGCGTCTTATCATCTTGTAAAATCAACTCTTTTCTAATACGATAATCTGTCTCTCCTTCTCGCTCACAACCATGTGTTGGGGAATATTTTTTTGCCATTTCCACACTTCCAAAATAACCAACCACTTCATCAAAAGACGTGTTGGTAGTAATCACTAATAAATAAACAAATTTATACTCATCATTTCTTATAAAATAGTCGTAACATTTTCGCTTATATAGCACTTGTTCCTTTATTTGTTTTTTTAAGTTCTCATCTCTTGTAAGACTCGATAATTTTAAAAGCTCCTGTTCTCTCTTACACCAACGTTCTTCTGCATGATAAATTAAGGTTGCTTTTTCAAAATCAGTAAACTCATGATCCACTTTACATAAATATTCCCTCATCTGTTGTGAGGGTATTATAAAATTCAAACTTTCCATATCCATTCTGTTACCTCCTAAAATCCATACTCTACATCTTTTTGGTATAATTCATACCCTTATCCTATAAACCATCACTCCCTTATTTCTTGCTCCGTTATGTATACTATTTTCTCACTTTTTACAATCAATTCCATAGAAGATACATAAAAGTCATCAAATGATATAACTGTACTAATGGCAATATCTTTCTTATTATGTTTCGCAATTCGTTTTTCATAAATATGATTCATCTCCTCCTCACCACACAGGTTTTCTTATAAAAGGCAATTCCATACTCTAGAATATCTACATACCCTTCCTCTTCTAATCCTACTCGGTATTTTCTAGTCGCCACTTGGTCTAAAGCTTCCTCCACTTTACTTTCTATTTCCACTACCTTCTCCGCCACTTTAAATTCCATAATACAAGCCTTCCCTCTATGGGTAATATATTTTACAATAAAGTCAGGTCGTCCATTCCCACTTTCCCGATTAGAAATAGGCAAATACCCCTTCATTCCTTGGTAAAGCCCTATCATGACTCCATGGTAAAAGGTTTCTCGTTGATTCGGAACGGTTCCGTCATAGCAACTAATGGTTCTCTCAAGTACTCTTGTAAGCTCTTCTTCCATGATGTCTACATCTCCTGCTATGGTAGCTGCATATAGCTTGGTTAAATCTGCTGAATAGATGCATTCGTTCATCCATTCCATGATGTGATTACGATAGATGTACCTGATTTCTCGATTGGGAATCTGTAACGTTCCATAGCGAGTATCCTGAGAGTCTCGTCTCTCATCCACTTTCTTTAAATATCCTGTAAAATAAAGAAAGTTCCAAAGATTATCTTTGCTCTTATACACATCTTCGTAGGTAATATCTTCGTGAATAGGTTTCTCAATACTTCCTCCTGACAGAAGGACTTCTATTTCAGCTTTTACCACCTCATCTGCCCCATAGATTAAATCTTTTACGATGCTGTTAGAACTGGTGTTTGCCCAATGTGCTGTGGGATAGGCTCCTGAATCCACTCGTAGATCATTCATATACCTCACTAAACTCCAAGGATTGTACACCTGCTTCTTGCCAAACACATAACCATTGTACCATTCTCTTACTAAATCCATGCATTGTTCTCTATGAAA
>JAWXVF010000220.1:0-2896 GCA_044425555.1 Eubacteriales bacterium | reverse complement strand
TAAGTTTCTTGGATTCTTATATTTTTCTTCAGCTTCTTCTATTTGTTCATTAATCTTTTGGAAATTACCATAAGAAATCACTGCCTCTCCTCGTACAATCAAATTCCCTTTATAAGGAATGCTAAGTGGTAAGTTGTGAAATACTTTTGCATTATTCGTTACCACTTCTCCCACTTCTCCATTTCCTCTTGTGACTGCTTTTTGTAAGACACCTTGTACATACGTTACCACAATGGTTAATCCATCTAATTTGTAAGACAAAATCCCTTCTTGCTCATTAAGCCAATCTTGTAATGCTTCTCGCTCTTTCGTTTTATCAAGAGATAGCATGGGGTTTTCATGAGCTTCTTTCTCCAAGAAATCAACTGCTTCATATCCAACTCGTAAGGTTGGACTATTGGCAAAAGTTGTCTGTGTTTCTCTTTCTAATTGTTCTAATTCTTCATATAAAGTATCGTATTCGTAATTAGATAATACCTCTCGATCGTTGGCATAATATTCTTTCGAGGCTTGTATTAATACTTCTACTAATTCTCGCATTCGTTTTAATTGTTCTTCCATGTTCCATCCTTCCACTTCTATCTAACTCTATAATTCCATTCCAACCAAATGGTATAAGGTTGTTAATTCCATTCCTGTAATCTTTCGATAAGTTCCTACTTCTAACTCTTCTAAGGAAATATTTATTACTCTTGTACGTTTTAATTGTATTACCTCATATCCACATTCCTTGCACATTCGCCGAATTTGTCGATTTAAACCTTGGGTTAATACAATCTGAAATGTATCTTTTCCAATTTGATTGACTTGACACTTCCTTGTAGTTACTTCTAATTCTTGTAAAAAAATACCATTTCTCATCCGTTCTAAAAAGTGATTTGTTACCTTTTTATCGACAGTTACTTGGTATTCCTTCTCATGCCCATTAGCTCCACGCATCATTTCTTGTATTAATGTTCCATCATTGGTCATAATCAATAACCCTTCTGAATCTTTATCTAATCTCCCTGCATACGTTATTCTGATAGGATATTGTAAATCTTCTATTACCGTCTTCTTAGCATATTGATCCTTATGAGTGCAAGTCACACCTACTGGCTTGTTATAAGCTAAGACTACTTTCTCTTCTAACACTCCTACTAACTTACCACGCACAGTTACTTGGTTGCTACCCCCAATCCTTTCTCCACTAGTAGCAACTCGACCATCTATTTCTACTACTCCTGCTTCTACGAGACGATCTGCCTCTCTGCGAGAACAAACACCACATGATGCTAAATACTTATTCAATCGAATAGTTCCTTTTTGCAAATCCTCCAATTTCTCCAAATCTCGCTCCCTATTGCTTACAATCTCTTCCTTAAAAAGAGGTTATCCATTACAGAATAACCTCTTTTGATTTCTTCTCGTTATTAAAATTCCACAAACTCTGATTTCACATATCCTGTTTGTCCCTTATAATTAATCTTTGTCCAACCATCTGCCTGCTTCATAATAATTTCATAAGATTCCCCTGGATACGCAACTCCTAATTTATCACTAGTCGTATTCGCTGATTTTCGTATATTAATGGTTTCTACTATGTGTACCTGTCCATCATTTCGATCACCTGCCGAAGTAGAGGTATCTTCTTCTACCACTGCTTGACTAGTCTCCTCTTCTGTCTCTTCTTCAGATTCCACTGTTTCTTCTATGGTGCTAATCACATCTAAAAACTCTGATTTAATATAAGCATTACTTCCTTCAAAGACAATCAAACTCCAACCATTAGCAAATTGTCCACTACAAGTAAATGTCTCTCCTTCTAAAGCTCTTCCTACTTTATCAGCTTCTAAACTATCAGATCCTCTTACATTAACTGTCGTATTAGCCTTTACTTCAAAGGTTACTTGTGTTGTAGTATTCGCTTCTTCTACACTCTCTTCTGTAGTTTGCTCTTCTGCTTGAGCCGCTTCGTTTTTAGCAATTTCAATGGCAGCTAATTCTTCTCCAATTTCTGTTTTTAAACGCGTTGGTAATTCTACTAAGAAGTCATTTAACTCTTGATCAGATGCAATAGCTTCATTATATTTAACTTGCACCGTATTAAATAAATCTACCACATCATCTTGAGAAGAAACTTCTCTTAAGTACTCTGTTGTAGCATCATCTAATTGATCTTTTGCAATTTGAAGTGAACCAGTAGCATCCTTGTAAATGTATAGAGGAGTTAACCCTGGTGCAGAAGTTTCAATTTCATTAAACTTCACTTCTGAATAGGCATACACAATATAAGAATCTACTAGAGGACCTAACTTCGTATAACAAGTTATATTCTGATAAGCTTCTATATAATTACTACGCTTGCTCACTGATATTTCTTCCGTATCGTTAGAGATATCCTCAAATGTACGTAAGGTATCTACATCTCCATTTTGCAAAGCCATATGATATTGTGCAATAAATTGATTAATTTCTGTATAAGCATTTTCTTCTAATTCCAACGTAGTGATATCAATATCTTCTCTTTCTCTTGCTGAATTTTCTTCATCTAAGTCTACTATGTCCACACCAGAAGTTTCTTGACTAGTTAAGCGAATCTGTGTACCTCGCATAATAGATACTGCTCCAATTACTATAACAATGAGTAAAATCCCTCCACCTATTACCAAAGTACTTTTCTTATTTTTACGAATGACACGTTTTACAATCTTATCCATTCGTTTACAATGAATAATTAATTCTTCTATTTTGGTTGAAAATTCTTCCATTTCAATGCCCCTTTCTTGTTGTTACTCAATTACACAATACACCTGACAGGAATCGAACCTGCATCTAAGGCGTCGGAGGCCTACGTTTTATCCATTAAACTACAGGTGCTTACTTGTTACAAATTTGTTACAACACTACGTAATCA
>JAWXVF010000219.1:0-2909 GCA_044425555.1 Eubacteriales bacterium | reverse complement strand
AGAAAACATGAACTCTTAGCACGAAAACTTAATAATCGGCTGGAAGTCGATGGTTATATCTATACACCCCTAGAAGATATGGAATATTTCGGAAATCCAACAGAGATAAAGAATTTGGTGCAAATGTTTAATAATAAGGTGTATTATAAGCATCTAGAACGGCATATCTTAGTACGAAATAGGCATCTTTATATACGAGGTGCGGAAGATGATGCAGTACAGATCATGGATAAATTAAAAAATTGTTCATTAACTGGAGCAGGAAACTATACAAGCAACTGGAGTAAGTGGAGCTCAAATAATCCAACATCAGCAATTGGTGAAGAAAAGAAAGAGCTGTTAAGAAACTTGTATAGTGACAGTCAGGTGGCTATCATTTATGGTGCTGCAGGAACAGGAAAATCAACTTTGATCGGATATTTTTCCCGATTCGCGAATGTAAAAAGAAGAATATATTTAGCAAATACCAATACTGCTGTCAATAACCTAAAGACAAGGGTGGGTACAGCAGGCGATTGTGATTTTTTTACTGTTGCAAAATTCATTTCGAGTAACAGTATCGATAGAGAATGTTTTCTGCTTGTGGTAGATGAGTGTAGTACAATAAGCAATAAAGACATGAATAAGGTCTTGCAAGTGGCATCTTTTAGTTATTTGATGTTAGTTGGTGATGTTTATCAAATACAGTCCATTCATTTTGGTAATTGGTTTGAAATAGCAAGAAATTTTTTACCTCCTACAGCACATCATGAATTGACTACATCATATAGAGCTAGTAACGCAGACTTGCAAAATTTTTGGGACAGTGTGCGAAACTTAGAGAACGATATTTTGGAGAAAATGGTAAATTTTCAAATTTCTGCACCATTAGATACATTTTCTTTCCAAAAAGAGGAAGAAGACGAAGTGCTTTTATGTATGCAATACGATGGGCTTTATGGAATCAACAATACCAACCACATTCTTCAAGAAAACAACCCGAACAGAGCCTATTACTTTGGAGTCCAAAGATATAAAGAAGGAGACCCAGTGATTTTTAGAGAGAGCGAACGCTATTTCCCAGTTCTTTACAACAACCTGAAAGGAGTGATTGAATACATTGAACAAGATCAAGGGTACATTCAGTTTGATATAAAAATAGCACAACTATATGATGAAGCAGACTTTATGTACCAAGATACTCTGGAGCTTATCTCTAGCGATAGAAACACTTCTATCATTCGTATTAAGGTTTTTGAAGCAGCCGAAGGCATTGACGAGGAAGCCGAAAAAAACAGAGTCCCCTTCCAAGTGTGCTATGCCATGTCTGTACACAAAGCACAAGGCTTAGAATTTGACTCAGTAAAAATCATCCTAACAAATGAAGAACGAATTACCTCGAATATTTTCTATACTGCAGTGACACGAGCCAAATCAAAACTGAAAATTTATTGGTCTAAAGAAACAGAAAAGAAAGTAATAGACCAGTTAGAAGGTCGACCAACTTTAGGAAAAGATATAAATTTTTTGAGACAAGCAATGCAAGAAAAAGGACTATTTCCTTCATGATGCATTCTTCAAAAAACTAGGGGCGATGTCAGTAACACCACCCCTGCAAAACATCAGAAACCCGACATTTTATATAACTTAACTATTATACCAAACTCAAACTAGATTGTCAATGACTTTTTGCAGGAAATCAATGGAAGATTTTATAATTTCATTGTCACGATAGCAATGGGTGTCCTTCGTATCTGAAATCAAAGAAATCAACTCAGGATAACGTCTTTTCTTCATGTTTTCAGGAGCAACCACGTCATAGGTGTATAATAGACTCACAATTTCTAAAATAGAAGAAGCAGACAAACGACGATCTCTTGTTTCCTTGCTGATACCTTCCATTTTAGCCACAAATTGATGTAATTCGCCACTTGCCACGGTTTTAGTCTTATCCTTTACATTGCCTTTTCTTGGTGGATTAGGGCGTAAATTATAAAAAATACAGTTATTATGTGCCGAAGCATTTCGTATTTGACGCACTGAGTGCATAATACTTTTACGAGGTAACTTTGTTTTTTTACCAGTTTGATAAAAATTGTGATAAAAGAGCAAAAACTTAATGAAACTATTAAATTCCAATATTTCTACAAGTACCCAAGCAGGACAATCAAAAATGATCTGGCCATTATCGTCAAAATCAAAATAACTCTGAATCAGCGAACCAACATAGCGAGAATTCATCTTATAGCCAATATTTTTCAAAACATCTGGGTTCTTATTGAGAAATAATTCAACAATTTGATAACCATCTTCCTTCTCGTTTTGTTCTATTTCTGCAATCAGCTTCACTTTCAAGGTATGCTCAATATCAATGGACATTTTCAAAAAGAGTGACCTCAAGTTCATGTCAATGGTGGATAATTCCATGAAATACTTGAAATCCAGGTGGATATATTTACCGATCTGACCATCTAATCCGCTTTGGTGTTTATCGAAAATCTGACGATAAACAGCAGTCCGCAAGTAGTTATTTTTCTCTAAAAAATATATTTCCGCCTCTTGCATGGAGATGAGGTTGAATTTTACACCTTTTCCTTCCAAACCAGCGACCAATTCTCTGGCAGTTTTCTTTACTTTCGTCAATCTATTATTCACAGTTAACACCTTTTTCCCAGTCATTTCTTCTATATATAGAATACTAGAAAATGAGCTTGTTGTCAAGTCGCCACCCTTTTCTCTTGTTATTTTGAAAAATCCGATGTATAATAAAGGAATGAAAGATGAGGTTAGGAAAGATGAAAAATAAAAAACGTATCTACGCAGATAACGCAGCAACAACGCAACTTCACCCCAAAGCACTAGAGGAAATGTTACCTTACCTCAGCACCCAATATGGAAACGGCTCAAGTGCTCATAGTTCAGGGCGAGAA